>NZ_JAQMSE010000224.1:0-9308 GCF_028330045.1 Aphanizomenon sp. CS-733/32 | reverse complement strand
GAACAGGGAACAGGGAACAGGGAACAGGGAACAGGGAACAGGGAACAGATAAGAAACACTCATTTGCACCAGTTTAGAGCTTCAGTTTTAAAGTTTAAGCTGTTACGCAGCTAAATTTGATAACCATAATTTACTTGAACTTTGTAGTGCGGGCATCTTGCCCGCTAGAATTATACAAACTAAATGCACAACAGCTTATTAACTTCCAATTTCAGATTTTTTGTACTAAGGTAAATGTAACCAGGTTATCTATATTTTGACAAGATGACAAAGTAATGGTTCAACCCGATAACATAAGGAATGCAGTTGAGGAAAACCTCTCAACGTTTCATTCTATTGATAGAAATAACATACATCAATGTTGCCAAAACAATCCTGTTGGCAAAATGTTACCTGATGCCTTTTACATTCACATTTTAGCTTTACATACTCTTGATCCTTGGCTTCAGGAATATGAAAGCCGCGCCCGTAGTGTCTTACCTAAAGTTCAGGTGACAACTATAGTCAAGTTTAGCACAAACAAACCCAAGATATCCTATCTATTTTATCCTGATTTTGATACTGATCCTCATCCGGCTTTACAAGCTAGTATTCAGGTTGACGTAGAAACTCTAGAAGTTGGTTATCGGGATTATAGCGATTCAGAAAATCCCCCCATTCTGCACCGCAAAGAAACTTTTGTGACTCCAGAATATCCCCTCTATGAGGAGTTTGCAGCTTTGACTCGCGCTCAAGTTGCTTTAGGGTTGCTTAATCATCCTAAAGGAATTGGTACTAGGTTGGGTTGGGAACAACGGTTACAAGTTTTTGGGGTGGAAGTACAAGGACATCGCTTAATTAAACGGGAAAGTGGTTCTATAGCTACAAATATAGTTCCTAAAATAGACCGTCACAAAGCCGCCATTATTCGCCCTGATTTGTCTCGCCCTGTGCGTTTAGCTTTGGAATTGAGCTTATTTAGTCCAGAAACTACCTTTTTTGATTATGGTTGTGGACATGGTGGAGATGTTACCCGCATTGCTGAACATGGTTATACAAGTTGTGGTTGGGACCCTTATTACTCGCCAGATACGTCGAAAATAGCTGCGGATATTGTCAATATTGGTTTTGTCATCAATGTGATTGAAAATCAGAGCGAGCGCCGGGAAGCCTTAATTCAAGCTTGGGAACTAACTCAAAAGGTGTTGCTAGTAGCTGCCCAAGTGTTAATATCTGATATTAGGCGGGGTGTAATTGCTTATGGAGACGGCATTATTACTAATCGTAACACATTTCAGAAATATTATGAGCAGGAAGAATTAAAAATTTACATTGACCAAGTATTAGGAGTTGACGCAATTCCTGTGGCTTTGGGGGTGTATTTTGTGTTTCGAGATAAGGCTGAAGCGGAGTTATTTCGTGCTTCTCGCTTCCGTTCCCGTGCGACTACTCCCAGAATCCGTCTTTGTGTAAAACGGTTTGAGGAACATCAGGAATTATTAGCACCGCTGATGAATTTTATGACGGAACGAGGCAGAATGCCTATTAAGGGAGAATTACCTCAAGAAGAGGCAATTATTCAGGAATTTGGGAGTTTACGCCGAGCCTTTAATACCATTATACAGGCAACTGATTCGGAAGAATGGCAAGCGATCGCTGACAAACGCCGTCAAGATATAATAGTTTATTTAGCACTGTGTAATTTTAGCCGTCGTCCCCGCTTAGGACAATTAACCCCCGCAGTACAAGAGGACATTTTAGGCTTATATAGTAGTTATAAACAAGCCTGTTTAGATGCTGACCAAATGTTACGCAGTTTGGGAAATACAGAACTTATTATCAAACGTTGTCAAGAAAGTAAGGTAGGGAAAAAGTTACCTAATTCCCTTTGGGTGCATATTTCTGCATTACAAGCAGTTGACCCTTTGTTACGTCTTTATGAAGGTTGCGCTAGTCGCACTATTGGACGGTTAGAAGAGGCTAATGTGATTAAATTTCATCTGAAAACGCCTAAAATATCTTATTTATTTTACCCTGATTTTGATATTAGTCCCCATCCCATTTTATCAAAAGTCATGACAATTGATTTGCGAGATCTGCACGTTACCTATCAAGATTATGATCAAGAAGATGACCCACCAATCTTACACCAAATAGAAGCTTTAGTTACTCCCGATTATCCCCAATATGAGAAATTAGTGAAACTCACTTGTCAAGAAGAAGATAGGGGTCTTTTAGATAATTGGCACAGTATTAGTCATGTTTCTGGTTGGGAAAAATGTCTAAAGGAAAATTGTACTGTTATTGATGGTTATCGGTTAGCTTGGGCTAAAGATGCAGATGCTTATAAGTTGAAAGCACTTAAAGCAGCTTTGAGAACTCGACAAAGAAGGAAGAATGTTGCTCACGCAGAGACGCAGAGGCGCAGAGAGGAGGAATAGAGGGTTATTTATGTTTGTTTTGCTAGTTTTATCCAGTCTGCAATTCCTTTTTTTGTGGGGATTCCTGAGTTATTAAATGTCCAAATATCTCTTTTATGTTGTTGTCCATAACTAATATGAATTGGTTGGTTATGACTATAAAAATAGAGGGAATCAAAGGGTAGTTTTGCTTGTAATATCCATTCTACTAATTGTGTACTCGGTAAATCTGTAATTAGAAAATCGCAAGCAGCACCTAATCTTTCACAGTAGTATTTACCTTTTTTGTTGATTTCATGGCTAATATGTTGGTCAAGATGCGGAGCTACACGCCCATTTTTTTGCCCTGTAATTGGGTCTTTTTTCTCTAGATACTTTTTTAGGTCTGGAGAACAAAAACCGTAGGTAATTCGAAATCTTTCTCTACTAAAATAATCTATCACTGGGTCAATGATAAATTTATTTAAATCCTGTAGTGCGGGAATTACTTCTGGTAGATTTTGTGGATAGGGGGTGATATTTTGGGCATATTTATGATAGGTTTGTGTGCAGGTACAAAATTCTTCTAAGGTTAGATATTTTCCTAGTTTTAAATTATGACTATTCATAAATACTGGATAGCTATGAGACTGGTGATTCTATTGTAGCATTTGCTAAACTTCCAGTTTATTAATTGCTGAGAAGTTAAAAAATGTGAATAATTTGATAATTGGAGATGTATTTATGTTTGGATTAAATAAACGACAAAGTTAAACTATATTTTCAATAGATATCTCCAGAAAATAATGTTGTAGAGACGTTCTATGGCAGGTATCTACAAGGGTTATAGGATATGCGTATTTAATTTCTGGAGATGTCCAATCAATATCTTGTCATCAATATTTAATTACTTTTCTAACATTTGAATTTTGTCTGACTACTTACCAAGGTCTAAAAAACTATGAATGTTCAAGAACTTTTAGATAGATATGCCACAGGAGAAAGAAGCTTTAACTGCATTGCTTTACCAGGAGCGAATTTGCAAGGAGTCAATTTGGGTGGTGTAGACTTCGGTGGAGCAGATTTGAGAGGAGCAAATCTAACAGAAGCTTCTTTAAGTGGAGCTAATTTGAGTAAGGCAAATCTCAAAGGGGCAACATTAGCAAGAGCGCATTTATCCGAAGTTATTCTCTGCGGTGCTGATTTGACTCAAGCCACATTAAAAACTGCTCATTTAAATGAATCAGACCTCAGTGGTGCATTGTTGAGTTGTGCTAATTTATGTGATGCTAATTTACACATGGCATCAATTTCCGCCGCGAATTTGCAGGGTGCAAACCTCAGTGGTGCAAAAATGGGAGGTGTAAGAATGTGGAAAGCAAACTTACAAGGTGCGGATTTGAGTGGTGCAGATTTAAGCGAGGCTAATTTATGCGAAGTGAACTTGACTGGAGCTAATTTGGATGATACAGATATGAGTGAAACTTTCCTCACAGGAGCAATTATGCCTGATGGTAGTATTCATAGCTGATCTTTACATCGTAGGTTGGGTTGACGCAAGGAAACCCAAACAAATCATTAATCCTGTTGGGTTAAGAGTCGTTCAACCCAACCTACATTTCCCTAACCGAACAGTATTGGAATGCCACTACAGCATTCATTATTCAGCTTTTGCTTGGCTTTTAGCCTGTTCTAAGGCTATCTCTTTCATTGTCAAGGGGGATGACTGGATTACTGACACAAAAATTTACAATTAACGTAAATACAAAGAAAATCAAAATAAATCTATGATTGGTATGATTTATAATATACTAGGCTTTGTTATACACTGAAAAAGTTAATGTATACCAGTGAATTAGCTAAGTATTCTGCCAGGGCAGATATTGGACAAACAAACCGTATTCTCGTAGTCGAAGACGAAGAACTAATTCGGGAAATGTTAGTTGTAGCCTTGGAAGGGGAAGGTTATGAGGTAATTATTGCTAGTGATGGCAGAACGGCAATAGAATATCTGAAGAGTTGTGAAGATAATTCTGAAGAAATGTCTTTGGATCTGGTGCTGTTAGATTTGATGTTGCCGCAAATTAATGGTCTGGATATTTGCCGTTTTTTGCGCCACCAGGGCAACTCAGTACCAATTTTGATGTTGAGTGCTAAGGGTAGTGAAACTGACCGAGTGCTGGGCTTGGAGGTGGGTGCTGATGACTATTTGACAAAACCGTTCAGTATGCGGGAACTGGTGGCGCGGTGTCGGGCGTTACTTCGTCGTCAACGTTTAAGTGCATTGCCACAGGTTCAGGTTCTGAAGCATAAGGATATAACTTTAAATCCTCAAGAGTGTAGGGTAACGGTGCGGGGAGAAGAGGCGAATTTGTCTCCGAAGGAGTTCCGGCTGTTAGAATTATTTATGAGTTATACCCGACGAGTGTGGTCACGGGAGCAGTTGTTGGATCAGATATGGGGTCCAGATTTTGTGGGGGATAGCAAAACTGTGGATGTTCATATTCGCTGGCTACGGGAAAAGCTGGAAGAAGATCCTAGTCATCCAGAATATATTGTGACTGTGAGGGGTTTTGGTTACAGATTTGGGTGATTTGTGAAGATAGTTGTTAGTTTTGAATCATACACCAACTAACGACTTCCATGCTTTTTCTGGGTTTTTTTCTGGGTTTAGTTGTCGGCCTTGGTCTTTGGGTTTGGCAACAGGTTCACCTGAACTGGTATTTAGAGGGATTGTTGCAACCGTTAAATTCTCATTCCCGTAAAATCAATCACATTAGGTTGCTGCTAAGACCTGGCTTACGGCAGGATATGTCTATGGTGAATAAACAACGACAGGATTTGCAGCAGTCATTGTCTATGTATCAGGAATTGCTAAACTTTGCACCTGTGGGATATTTGCAGGTAGATGAGGAAAATCAACTGCTATGGTGCAATCAGCAAGCGCGAGAAATTTTATATCTTCAAAGGTGGCAACCAGGACAGGTGCGTTTGTTGTTAGAGTTGGTGCGGTCTTATGAATTAGATCAGTTAATTGAACAAACTCGTGATTGGCAAAAGCCACAGGTGCAAGAATGGGTTTTTCATCCCGCTTGTGAGGATGCTAGGGAGATGACAGCGGTAAAATCTATGCTGGTGCGGGCTTCTAGTTTGCCTTTGACAACGGGACAAGTGGGGGTATTTTTGGAAAATTGCCAGTCTGTGCTAGATATGAAGCAGGAACGCGATCGCTCTTTTTCTGATTTAGCCCATGAACTGAGAACACCTCTTACAGCTATTCGTCTGGTAGTGGAAACTCTGCAAACCCGTCTAGAACCACCTTTAGACCGTTGGGTTAATAGGTTAATGCAAGAGGTTGACCGACTGATTAATTTGGTGCAAAGTTGGTTGGAACTAACGCAAATGGAAAATAATCCGACCATGCAGTTAAATTTAGAAATGGTGGAAATGCGATCGCTCATCCTCTCAGCATGGGAAACTCTAGAACCAATTGCCCAACGTCAGTCTTTGAGTATTAACTATACTGGATTAGAAAACATCTACATTCAAGCAGATAAATTCCAACTTTATCAAGTATTCGTTAACTTGCTAGATAATAGCATTAAATATAGTCCCACTCAAACCACTATTGACATTGAAACTCAAATAATTTCTACTGATAACGGTCAAATGTTGGAAATCAACATTATTGACTCCGGTATTGGCTTTACTGTTGCTGATTTACCCCATGTATTTGAACGCTTTTATCGCGGAGACAAAGCTCGGTATCGTTCACCACTTAATGAGGTCAACTCGACAACGGGAATTGCTGGAAGTGGATTAGGTTTAGCCATTGTCCAGCAAATAATTATTGCCCATAATGGTGCAATTAAAGCTATGAACCATCCAGAAACAGGGGGAGCATGGCTTCAACTTCAATTCTCTCAGATCATGACAAATACACCTAGCCAAGATTATAGTTAACGTGAGTTCGGAGTTAGGAGTTTCTCCTTCGGAGACGCTACGCGAACGGACTTATGATTTTTTCAACGAGATCATAAGGGTTTGAGACTCATGGCGAGTTTTCCACAAATTATCTTATGTCGAACTCAGGTGAGACTTCTACCTGGGGTGAGTTTTCCACGAATTATCGTTATGTCGAACTCACGTTATAGTTAATGAAATATATACACTTTTTATATAACCAGCGTGAAAACTGTATTTGATACACCAAATCATAAAATACCGCAAATAGAACGCTCCATTAGGCGTTTAGAACGGGATTTATTACGCATGGGTGCTTTAGTAGAACAATCATTTCGTCTGAGTCATCAAGCCTTATTTGCTGGTGACTTGATAGCAGCAGAACAAATACCCAAATTAGATAAGAAAATTGACCGCTTTTATCGGCAAATAGAATCTGATTGCACAACTATTATCATTCGTCAAGCACCTACGGAAAAAGATTTGCGATGTTTAAGTGCTTTTATGCAATTAGTTCGTGACCTAGAACGGATTGGGGATTATGCCAAAGACCTAGCAGAAATTGCCATTAAACTCTTCCCTTATCCTCAACACAGTTCTTTGCCACAAATCGCCATTATGTCACAGCACGCCCAAGCAATGTTAGCAACTTGCTTGGTAGCCTTAGCGGATTTGGATGAAACCAGTGGACAAAGAATGAAGCAGTTAGATGATGCGGTAGATAATGCTTATGAGCATCTTTATCAAACCTTTGCCCAACAGGAAAATTTTCCTGGAGTCATTGAACCAATTCTGCTGTTAACCTTAGCAATTCGTTGTTTAGAACGGATGGCAGATCACGCAACCAATATTGCCCAACGAGTCACATATATTGTTACAGGTCAGCGATCGTAAATTTGATATTGATTGTTATCAATACATACCATAAGCGGAGTATAATCTCAAATTTACCAGATAATAAATAAATCACCATCTTGTATAAAAATTTTAATATTTAGTTGTTTTAATTGCCATTAATGATGTAGAATCACCATAGGAAATTTATGTATAAGTTCCTTGGGAATTTACCATAAACTGGATTCATTTAGGTGTGTGAGAGACTAAAATTTATGAAAAAAGCTTTTTGGAATATCCTCAAAGTTAGCCCTGTTATCGCTTTGAGCCTACTAACTGGTAATGCCGCTTTTGCTGGTGAAGCTAACGAACAAGTAACAAGTGTTGCTCAGTTGTCCCAAGAGTCCAACAGTTTGGGTCAAGTAACATCCGTTTCTCGGTTTTCTGACGTACGACCTAACGATTGGGCGTTTCAAGCTTTACAATCATTAATGGAACGTTATGCTTGCGGAATTGGTGGTTATCCTGACGGTACTTTCCGTGGTAATCGCGCCTTGAGTCGTTATGAATTTGCGAGTGGTTTAAATTCCTGCTTAGAACGCGTTAATGAACTTATTGCTACTGCAACTGCTGACATGGTAAGCAAGCAGGACTTAGCTACCTTACAGCGCTTGCAAGAAGAATATTCCACTGAACTAGCAACTATTCGCGGTCAAGTAGATGCTTTAGAAGCTCGGACTGGCGAACTAGAAGCCAATCAATTTTCCACCACCACCAAACTGTCTGGAGAAGCCATTTTCAGCGTATCCCAAGCTTTTGGGGATAAAGCGGCACTTCCATCTCCTAATGCACCAACAGCATCAACACGAGACGTAGATTCCAAAGCTACTTTCGCTGACCGGGTACGTTTGACCTTGAACAGCAGCTTCACAGGAACAGACCAATTACAGACTCGATTAAATGCGGGTAATATTTTAGCTAACAACCCAAATGCTGCCGCTACCCCTTTCAACGCCACTACTGGTGCAGCAGCGACACCCGCAACATTTGGCACTGGTACTAACATGACCCGTTTGGGTTATGACGGTGGTACTAATAATAGTGTAGCAATTGACAAACTCAATTACGCTTTCAACTTGAGCGACAAAATCCGTGTCAAGATTGATGCTACTGGTGGTGAGTTGAACGAGAACGTCAATGTTTTCAACCCCGACTTTAGAAGCAGTGGTTCAGGTTCTCTATCTCGCTACGGACGTTTTAGCCCTATTTATCGTCAGGCGAATGACGGTGCAGGTATCACTGTTAATGTGACTCCTAATGATAAATTAGTATTGAGTGCGGCTTATTTTGCCACAGGTAGAGACTCTAATGGAATTACAACTGCAAGTGATCCAACCCCAGGAAAAGGACTATTCGATGGTAATAACACCATGTTTGGTCAGTTAGCTTTCAAACCTAACAAAGCCATCAATATTGGTCTAACTTACGCCCATTCTTATCAAGCTGGTACTCCTAGCTTGTTCTTAGGAACAGGTAGTGCAAGAGCTAATAATCTTGGTCTTGGTGCTACTACTAAAATTGAATCAAGCAACTACGGTGTACAAGCTACCCTCCAACCGACTAAAAATATCACAATAGGTGGTTGGGGTGGTTATACCGCTGCCAGCACTTTAGCAGGTGCTAGTACCAGTGGAGAAATATGGTACTGGGCTGGTACTTTGGGTATCAAGGACTTCGGCAAAGAAGGTAATACCTTGGGTTTCATCTTCGGTCAATCACCTAAATTGACTGGTGGTAAAGCTGGGGTCACAAATATTGCCAGAGATGCAAACACTTCTTATCACATCGAAGGTTTGTACAAGATTAAGCTTTCCGACAACATCCTGGTAACTCCTGGTGTGTTGGTAATCTTGAATCCTGAGCATAACGACAAGAACAGCAACGAATATGTTGGTACTTTGCGGACTACCTTCACTTTCTAGAATTAAGTTAGGTTAGCTTAATCAGCAGAAGCCCCACGTCTCACTCTTAGGAGCGTGGGATGAATGCGCGTGAGTTGAGTTGCGTAGCCCAAATTGTATTTGAGCGTAGCGAAAACAAAGAAGGCTACAGCGACGAAACGAACAAAATATT
>NZ_JAQMSE010000223.1:0-47995 GCF_028330045.1 Aphanizomenon sp. CS-733/32 | reverse complement strand
TTGCCTCTTGCCTCTTGCCTCTTGCCTCTTGCCTCTTGCCTCTTGCCTTCTTCCTGTCACCTGTCACCTGTCACCTATCTATTAGGAAGACCACCTGTTAAAACAGAAGGAGATAAGCTAGACCAGGATTGTTTCACTAGGTCGGCTTCAGCTTGAACACTGCCTAAATAGTTACCTGCTGGTAAAGATGGATAACGTTTGTAGGGAACAACGTCTTCACCAAAGTAACGACCATACTCAGGACTGTTAACAATTGCCTCTACTGCTGCCCGTAAACCGCTATCAGCCAATAGTTTGTTATATTGACGGATTTCGCCTTGGGTAGCGGGTGCGCGTCCCAAGAGGTGACGGAATAGGAATTCAATTACCTTGGTGTTGGGATAGGGGGTATAGAACCGTTTGCGATAGATTTCGGAACTGGCTAGTTCGAGAACAAATTCCCGGACGGTAATTTCGCCGTTACGCAATTTGCTATCTAAGTCAGAACGGCGGAAATAAGTAGGTACTTGACCGCTAAATACGTCCATGACTTGGACATAGATAGCATTGATGACCTGATTGGTTTCTGGGGAATTTGTGCCAGTGGTAGCACGGTAAATCCGGGCTGGTTTGCGACGGCTTGTACCCACACCAACTTCTACAGATTGACCACGACCATCGTTGAAAGAACGACCCAATTCAATAAACAAGGGTTTAGTCTTGTCCATCTTCTTGGCTTGGGCTGCTAAATCGGCGATCGCCTTCGCTAGAATTGGTGTATTCTCAGTTTTAATCCGAGGCTTCACAGTCTCAAAACTAGGAACAACCAAATCATCATTTTGCTTGGTTAATTGGTTGTAAAGCTTCTCTGTATTGGGGAAATTAGCCGCAGGTAAAGTGGGGAAGCGACGGAAAGGAACGGTATCTTCACCAAACACCTGACCATATTCAGCACTTTCAACCATCGCGCTAATAAAAGCACGAATCCCTTGAGTAGCTAAAATTTGGTTGTATTTACGAATTTCCGCTTGGTCAATAGGAGCGCGACCCAAGAAATGCTTAGTACCCAACTCAATTACTTTTGTATTGGGATAAGGTGTATAGAACTCCTTCAGGTACAAGTTAGAGTAACCCAAACCTTGAATAAATTCCTTAACACTGATTTCACCGTTCACCAACTTACTTTCTAGAACCGTGAACTCGTTCTTAGAGATGTAAGCAGCAATATCTCGCTCGAAAATCTGCCGATAAGCGCCGCTAATCACAGTTTCTACCGCAACCTTGTCATTCTTAACTGCTGTCAGTTTAAAGACCTTGGTTTGTTCACGCTGCTTAGTGACACCTTGATTCATGCGGAACTCAATATCTGGTTCAGTCCGCATTTCTGTGACTGTACCCAATTCCACAAAGCGAGGAGTTTCTTGTTTTTCAACATTTGCCACATCCTCGCGGATAGTTCCCACACGCAATTGACGTAAAGACACACCCGCAGGAGTTAGATAGCGCTCGTAAGGAACAGTATCTTCATTAAATGCTTGGCTGTATTCATCACTGTCAAGAATGGCATCAACCACTGCATAGAAGCCCTTCTTCGCCGCAATGTCAAAATACTTGTTGTTCTCTTCCCGACCGTAGGTAGGACGACCTAATAAGCGACGGTGAATATATTCAATCGCTTTACAAACATAGAGAGAAGTCCAGTACATCTTGCGGAATAAATCCGACTTCGCCAACATCCGCACAAACTCGCGGACAGTGATATCGCCGTTTTCCAGCTTAATTTCTGCAACCTTCAGACGTTGACCTTCGTAAACATCACGACCGAAAACTTGCAGGTAACAAGCCTTAATTACCGCTTGGGTAGAGCTTTCGGAGAACCGAACACTGACACCAGTAGCAGCTTTTCTGCCAATAGTTCCAGGTAACTGGTCTAACTTAAATACCTTAGCACCCAAAGTACCAGGAGCAACACCACGCGCACCAGGGTTGCTGAGTTGGTTATTGATACCGGGACCTTGGTGAATCAAGATCCGACGGGTATCCTTACTAAATGGTGCAGGGCTGCTGCTAGGGTTGCGAGTTTCTTTCGGGAAAATCGCCCCAAATTGGATTTCCAAGGGGTCATTACCAGAACCGTAGGGATGTTGGTCAGGTAATGGGTGTTCGTAAGCAGCAAAAGTTGTAATAAACTGAGGAACTTTCCGAAAAGGCGCACTGTATTTAAACAGGTCTTGCTGTTGTCCCCAGTTACGACATTCTTGGGCTTCTTGACCCAGACCGCGAATGTAGGGAACTGTTTCTTCCCCAAAGTAATCGCTGTATTCGGTAGAATCTACCAAAGCATCAACTAAACCTGCCAAACCTTTGAGTGAGACAATGGCAAAGTATTTTTGCACTTCCTCACGGCTACTTGGCCCCCGTCCTAAAATGTGACGGAAAGCCAATTCAATCACCCGGCTGTTAATAAAAGGCTGATAAAACTGTTTTTGGTAAAGGGGAGATTTAGCTAAACGGCGAATAAACTCCCGCATGGAGATCTCGCAATTTTTAACTTTAGATTCTAAGTCAGAAATAGACAAGCTATAAGCCCGGGTAATATCGCGCTCAAATACTTGACGATAAGCAGCTTTGATAATTTCAGTCTTTTCGGTGGAAGACAAACCGGGCTTCATGACGTACCTGGGACGACGTTCTGCGGCAACAGCGTAAATTTGTGGCAGTTGTAGCCCTTGTTGGTCGCCGGCAGGACGTTGACGAACTTTGGTTGAAGGTGTTGGTGCTTTAAATTCTGTCAGCAACACATCCATGTACTGAGTCACAATTTCTGTAGCTGCGGCATCTTTACGGAAAAAGGATAAAGAAGCAGCTTTGATTTCTTGTAAGGCAACGATGGTTGCTTCCCCAGAACAAGCATTTTCAATAATTTCCCGCAAACCTCTGGTATTGACAGAGATGATGTTGGGGTCTCCAGCCACAATCGAGTATGTCGCATAGCGCAAGAACCAGGACAAGTCCCGTAAACTCTTAGCCATGTTGCTAGGACCATAACGAGCGACGTTAATGGGTCTAAAGCCTGGAGGTGTTGGTCCACCAGCAGAAGTATTGAAGATAGAACGGAGGTTTTCAAAGAAACCACCACTACTTTCAACGTAGGTGACTGTTCCTAGTTTCATGCCCTCTTGGAGATTAGCACCTGCGCCGACCATAGCCAATTCCCGTTCTTGGGGCTTTTCCAAAAAAGCCATTGGTGAACCACCAATGAAAATCCGGTTAGCCGCACGAGAAACGATAATCTCGGAATTGTCGGTCAAAATCTTGGCAATTTCTAACCTCTTGGCACCGGAGGCAAAATAGCTGCTAAGTTCACTTAGTTCACCTCTTCCCAGAAAGCGGTCCTGTTGTTCCGCTTGGGAAATGGTAGAGACAGGTAAGGTTTGATATAGTTGCGGACGCGCAACTGAGCTTCCACCGCTTGCCTTAACACTCATGGGTTCTTTAAGACTCCTATCATAACTGTTTATGTGTTAAGCCTGAGTTATTTATTTTAAGGCTTGACATTTGTGCGTATCTATGGGTGTTACGCTTATAAAACCCAGTAAATTAACTGGGTCAATTTTTAGATTAGAACGTTTTGCGTTTACGCTGTTGATTTATTAAGAAGTATGTCGAATCTGTAATCTAAATTTGATATTCAAGAAGATACATACTTCGATTTTCTTGGCTGAACACAGATTCTATCCCAAATTCGGCACCAATTTAATTCTTAAACTTATTTATAAAGCCAGAAATAGACGGTGGGCAAAAATGAGAATGGCTATGTTGATAACAGGTTGGTAAACCCCTACCTTATTTTTACTAACATCAGCATTAAATTGCGTAAAATTAAGATAAATAAGTAAAAATATGACTCAATATACTGAGATTATGCTCCCTAGTCAGGAGTTCAGGAGTCAGAAAGAAGCAAATTCTTTCCCTCTTGCCTCTTGCCTATTGCCTCTTGCCTATTGCCTCTTGCCTATTCCCTCTTGCCTCTTGCCTCTTACCAACTGGTAATTTACGATAACAAGTACCGAAGATCCCTAAATTTTTACAGATTCCTGAGACTGTACATTGATGGTTTGTAAATAGTCTTCTTTTTGAAAGTAGTAATAGCTATGGGGTTCATTTTTGATAATTACACCATTAACTACCTGTCCTAAGACATTTTGACCAGATTTTGCTAATAGTTCTTTAGCAAAAGTCGCATTCACAGAATCAACTACACCAGGACGGACTACCAATAAAACACCATCAGCCATTTGTCCTAAAGTAACAGCATCAGCAGCCACATTTAAAGCTGGTGTATCAACAATGACAAAATCATACTTGTCAGAAAAATTAGCCATTAAAGTTGCCATGCGTTGTGAGTCAAGAAGAGATGCTGGACTGGGAGGAACTATACCAGAAGTCAAAATATCTAAATTAGGCATGACTTTTTTAATTATCGCAGTAGTTTCTTCCTGTTTAAAAATTAAATTACTTAAACCTTGATTATTGATTACGTCCCAAATTTTATGCTGAACTGGACGGTGCAAATCTCCATCTATTAATAAAACTTGCCTGTCCATTTGTGCCATTGCTGTGGCTAAATTAGCTGCCACTGTTGATTTACCTTCTTGGGGTACAGAACTAGTGACAACAATAACTTTTAGCTCTTTATCAGCACTGATAAAATTCAGGTTTGCCCTCAACATCCGATAAGCTTCACTAATAGAAGAACGAGGAAAATCCCGAATTATAATTCTTTGACTATAGGATTCATTCGCTTGATGATTTTTAGAGGTTTTTTTCCACTTAGTAGCGGTAGGAATAACTCCTAACAAGGTTAATTCTAGTAATTCTTTGGCTTCATCAATAGTCTTGATAGATTTATCTTTCATTTCTAGGATATATATAGTCATACAAGCTGCCAATATACTCATTAATGCTGAACTTAGATAGGAAATCATGACAGAAGAAATAGGTTCATCAGGAACTTGAGCATCGGATATTCTAGTTGCATTACCTAAGTTTTGATTTTCGGCTATTCTACTTTCTTGGAGTTTCTGAAGTAATAGAGAATAGGTGGATTGTCCTGCTTGAAGTTTACGTTCTAATTGACGCTGTTGTTCTTCTAATTTAGGTAATGTATTCAATCTTTGCTTATAGATAAATTGTAATTTCAGCAAAGAATTAGCTTGATTGGCTAAACCTAGACGGTTGGATTCTAATTCTACGAGTTTACTGGAAAGTTGTTGCTGTAAAATACTCAATTGTAAATTGCCTTCTGCTTGTAGGTTGTTTCTACCTATGGACTGATCTATTCTCTTGTCAACAACCTTACTTAAGGAAGCAATTTTATCTTGTAAATCTATGATCTGTGGATGATTTTCCTGTAAAACTGTTTGTCTATTTGCTAGTTGTGATTGTAGTTGTTGGATTTCTTTAAGAATATCTTGAACTCCAGGGATTTGGCTAATAGAAGTCATTGTTAAGGCTTGTTTTGGGTTCATTCCCAATTGCCGAATAACTACTTGATACTGTGACTCAACATTAGCCAATTGAGATTGAATATCGTTGATTCTTAATTGTAAATCGCCAATAACTTGTACTGCTTTATTAGCTTCTTCTGCCAAGGAAATGATTTTGTTTTTTTCTTTAAAATCTGCTAATTTAGATTCGGCTTGACGGACTACTAATTCAGCTTTGGGTAATTGTTTTTCTATAAATTGACGGGCTGCGCTTGCTTCGGCTCGCCGTGAAGACAGATTTTGCTCTAAATAAACTTTAATTATTTCATTTACAACTTGGGAGGCAATTTGGGGATTAGTATCGTTGTAGCTAATTTGGATAACATTAGTGCCTTTAACTTCTTTGACAACAAGATTTTTGAGAAATAGCTTAGGTTTTAGGGTAAAACCTTGACTATCCTTGAGATTTAGTCGTTTAATAGTTGTTTCTATAATAGGGTAAGAAGTTATTACTTCTACTTCTGTATTGAGGGGGTTATTTTGTTCCATTAAAGGATCTAATTTGCCTATTTCTGCACCTAATCCTGTGATAGATGAAGTTGTATTGCTTCTTTGAAACCGCAATTTACCTTCTGCTAAATAAATAGGTTTTTTCAAAGATGCAGCCAATTGTGCTATGATGAAAACGGAAATAGTAATCAATAAAGTGGCAAGCCAACGACGGTTGAGAATTGTCCAATATTTTTGCGGTGATATAGAAGATTGTTGTAGTTCCATAATCAATTAAGTTTTTTATGTATGGTTTTCAAGTTGTCGAGTAAATGGCTGTAATGGCATTAATTACTCTTGCTAAATTTTCCTCAGTTAAATTAGAACCAGAAGGCAAACAAAGACCATGTAAAAATAAATTTTCTGCTACTTCACCACCAATACATTCACATTCAGAAAACACAGGTTGAAGATGCAATGGTTTCCACACAGGACGGGCTTCAATTTGTTGTTTAGCAAGTTGGATACGAATGTATTCTCGATCTGCACCAAAAGCTTCTGGGGTGATTGTTAAAGCCGTTAACCAGCGAGTAGAATGGCCAAAATTAGCTTCAGGCATAAATTCTATTCCTGGGATATTTCCCAATGCAGATTGGTAAATTTCAAAGTTGCGCCGTCTAGCTGCCACTCTGTCATTTAAAACTTGTAATTGACCTCGACCAATCCCTGCAAGAACGTTGCTAAGACGATAGTTATATCCTATTTCTGAATGTTGATAATGAGGAGCAGGATCGCGGGATTGAGTTGCTAAAAATTTGGCTTTGGCAATTAATTTATCGTCAGCAGAAACTAACATTCCTCCACCAGAAGTAGTGATAATTTTATTGCCATTAAAAGAGTAAATACCAAAGCGCCCAAAAGTACCAGGAGAAAGACATTTGTAGGTAGAACCTAAAGCTTCGGCGGCATCTTCAATTAACGGAATGTTATATTGATCGCAAAGTTCGAGAATCGGCTCAATATCTGCACTTTGACCATATAAATGAACAACTATAACTGCTTTGGGTAATTTACCAAAATAAGCACGTTTTTGTAAAGCTTCCTGCAACAAGTCTGGGTTCATATTCCAGGATATGCGATCGCTATCAATAAAAACTGGTTTCGCCCCTAAATAAACAATTGGATTAGCGGTGGCTGCAAAGGTCAAGGTGGAGCAAAAAACCTCATCGCCTGATGTGACTCCAACTAATTGCAAAGCCAAATGTAAAGCCGCAGTTCCCGAACTCACAGCAGCAGCATGACTAGCGCCCGTTATTTGACAAAATTCCTGTTCAAAAGCATCAACATGGGGACCTATAGGGGCAATCCAATTGGTAGCAAATGCTTCTTTAACGAATTCTAATTCTTGGTGGCCGATATGGGGAGTGGAAAGGAGAATTGGTTTATTCATAATTATTTATTCTTTGATAGTTTAAAAGTGATCAGGCGATCGCATTTTGCACTCGTTATATTAGTTTGAACCTGCAACCATTTGTCATTAACCATTTCCCCATTAGACCAAGCGATCAATGCGGCGGGAATATTTGCTCCAGCTACATGAGAAAATGGATATCCACCACCAAAACGCGGGTTCATTTCTAATACGTAGTTCCCCTTTTCTCCAACAATTACATCACAATCTAAGTTGCCAATATGACCTAGTTTTTGTGCAATTTTCTCACCAAGTTTTTCAAGTTCTTGACTTTCCACTGTGATAGCCCGGTCTGTTTCTCCGGCTCGTATGGTTAGTTTACGCTTCACAAAGGTGGTAATGTAGGAAGTTTCTAAATTATTAATGATATCAAGTCCATGCTCTTGTCCAATTAGCTTTTCTTGAATTAAGATACATTGATCAAAATCAGTAGAGCTTACCGTCGCTAAAAATGACTTTTGAATAGCTTTTTTGACAAAACGGTAGGCTAATTCTAATTCTTCATCATCTTCAGGATATTCAATCCCAATTGATGCACTTCCCCACCGGGGTTTAATTACTAAAGGAAAATTTATTTCTCCTCGCTGAATCGCCCCGCGTGCTTCCGCCAGAGAAAGATAAGTTTTTGGGGTAGGGATACCGATTGTTTCTAGAAATTGAAAAGTTGCCCACTTGTCAAAACAAATATTAATAATTTCTGGTGAAGAGACAACTGGGATAGTTCCTATTTTCAGAAATTGCTCACGTTGTTTTGCTAAATATGGTAGTTCTAAATCATTGAGAGGAATTAGTAACTTGACTTCTTTCTCCTGACAGATATTCAGCAGCTGATCAAAGTAATCACTATCATTTACAGATGGTAATAAAAAACTTTCATCTGCTTCCTGTAATGCTGGGGCTTCTAGACTAGCATCACCGGCAAATACCAATCCTCGATTTTCTAAAGCTGCTTGAAAGAAGTTTACCAAGTAATTTCTTCTTCCCGCACAGGTCAACATAACGTTCATATTTTTGTCCTTCATATTACATAAGTAGAAAACACATCTTGAGAAGTTTCTTGCCGTCTGACTAAAGTATAATTATTAAGGGTAGAATCATAGCTAATGATCGGAGGATTTGGGCGAATAAAAGGTGGTTTAAATACCACTGTGTATGCACCTAAATTATCAAAGACGGCATAATCACCAATGCCTATTGAACCTGAATAATCTGGATATAAACAATCATGTTCCATGCAAGTATATCCAACTAAATCAACTGAGCCATTTAGTTTTTTGTTGTCAAACTTTTGCTCACTACTATAAATTTTTAATGACAATTTCTTATCAGTTAAAGTTGGTTTAACATTATGAATACTGCCAACCACAAGAGCAATTTGGCGTGATTTTACTGTTTTAACTCCCACTACTTTACCGACAAAACTGAGAACATCTGCAACAAGAGCTACACCTGGTTCAATAATGAGTTCTGGTCCAGAATCATCAGGAAATCTACTGCTTAATTGTGGAGCAATTGCCTCTGCATATTCTTGATAACTGGGAATATAACAGTCAAATTGTCCTTTTAAATCATCATACATTCTGCCAAAAAAACCACCACCAAGATCAATAAATTGAGGTGGCTGATGCTGAAAATAATAATCGCTGAGTTCGATAATTTTCTGCGTGCGTAACTTATAGGATTCTACACTTCTTGTTGAGGTAGAAATGTGACAATGTAATCCCAACACCGAGCAATTATTTAATTCTTGGAAAATTTTAAAAACATCATCTAGTGCGCCTCCTTCCACATCAAATCCAAAGCGAGATATCGTGCCAACACCAACATCAAAATTACATCTTAAACCTACAGCAATTTTTTGTTCTGGTAATCTTCGTGCTAATGTTGCAACTATTTCTACTTCTTCCAAACAGTCCAAGTTAACAATAGAACCAGCGAAAATGGCATTTTCTAAATCCTCTGGAGACTTGAGGGGACCATTAAAAATAATTCTAGATGGGGAGACACCAATACGCAAAGCTAAATCATACTCCATTTGAGAAACAACTTCTGCATAGCCACCTAAAGAATCTACAGTTTGACACAACTTAGGAATGTAGTTAGTTTTATAAGAATAGCCTAAGTTTGTATGGGGATAAATAGAGCGAAAACCATGCAAAAACTCTTGATAATTACGTTTGAATTTATCCAAATTAAGCAGAAAGAAAGAATCACCAAATTCTTTCTCTAAATTGTGAAGTGTTGTCCAAGAAAGTTGCATTTTTAGTGATTTGATTGAGTATTGATGAAGAAAAAGTTCAAAAGCCCGCTGACATAACCGGGAAACTCTTAATCTATCTAGGGTTTCGGTTTATTTAGCAGCCCCTATTTAGCGAGATATTGCCATTAAATCAACTTGGAGATCATGGGATTTATTCGCAAAATTTGGTGCTGAAATCTGTTTGGCGAGATCAGCTATAGTGGGGGATTCAAATAAACTAATTAAGGGTAAATCCACATTAAATGCTGAGAGAACTTCCTTAATTAATCTGACTGCAACCAAGGAATTACCCCCTAGATGAAAGAAATTATCTTGAGTTCCCACTTGAGGTATCTGAAGGACTTTCTGCCAGATTTCCATGAGGGTTTGCTCAATATCATTTTTAGGTATTGTTGTATTTACACTATCTTCAGCCTGAACAACTAACAGGGGAGCAGGTAAAGCCTTGCGGTCAACTTTATGATTAGGAGTGAGGGGAAATTTCTCCAGAACAACAAAGTTAGAAGGAACCATATATTCAGGTAAGAGAGAGAGTAAATATGGTCGCATAGTTGCCGGAGATAGCTGAAGTCCCGGCTGTGGCAGTAGATAGGCGACAAGGCGCTGATCTCCGGGTATATCTTCACGAAGGATAATCACTGCTTCCCGAACTGCTTCATGACGGCTTAAAATTGTCTCAATTTCTCCCAATTCAATCCGGTGTCCCCGCACTTTTACCTGGAAATCCATCCGTCCCAAGAATTCCACATTACCATCTCTTTGGTAGCGAACTAGGTCGCCGGTCCGGTATAAACGGGCAGTGGCATCATTACTCAAGGGATTAGGTACAAACCTTTCCTGGGTTAACTTTGGTCTCTGCAAATAGCCCCGTGTCACCCCTTTACCGCCAATATATAGTTCACCAGGGACACCAACAGGCACAGGTTGCTGATTCTTGTCGAGAATGTATAACTCAGTGTTGGCAATAGGACGACCGAGGGGAACTATACCATCAACTTCAGCTAGAGTATGGGTTGTTGACCAGATGGTGGTTTCGGTCGGACCATACATATTGTGAATCTGTCCGGGAATAATTTGCTGAAGTTGATTTGCTAAGGCTTCAGTCAAGGCTTCACCACCAACCATCATTTGGCGAAGTTGCCCCATAGCCTCGTGATTCGCGGTTTCTGCCATCAATAAACCCGCCATAGAAGGGGTACATTGCAGGTGTGTGACTTGATGACGTTGGATGAGATCAGCTATAGATTCAATCTTGCCCTGTTCCCTGTTCCCTGTTCCCTGTTCCCTTTCTTGATAATTAGCCCGTGTCTTCAATTCATTCAGCAGGGGTAGTTGAGATAGCACCGTATCCGTATCTACCCCATAGTCAATCAGACAGGCAATTTCATTGACACCAATGGCTTTAATCCGATCAACCATCTGCAAACAGGTGTCCACAGTTCCAAACAGACCACTAGTTTCAAAGTACCGTTCAAAGGAGAAATCTAGGACTTCCGCCATATCTGGGTCAGATAGATGGGATACGGCAAACTGCCCTTTGTCGTTGGTGGTTTTCTGTTTAAAAGTGGGGAAAGACCAAGCTGCAAGCTTGATTAAATCGAGGGAACTAGCCAAGTATTGCCGCATGGGCTGACGGACAATTTCTTTGACAATATCATCACTTGCTCCCACAAAAGTATGTATCATCAGGCTGACAATTCCCGCGCCAGAATGTCCGTTTTCTGTATAAGCTTGCCGATAGATGGCAATTTTGGCGGCCAACTCGTCTAAACTTTGCCCCAGTAAGTGCGTCAAAATATTACAGCCTCTCGCACCTGCCATTTGGAAGGTTTCGGGGTTGCCGGCGGCTGTAATCCAGACGGGAAGGGTGGGTTGAATGGGACGAGGTAGGGTTTGCACCTCGATGATTTCGCCTTTACCGTTGGGATAGGGTAGGGTTTCTCCGCGCCAAAGTGCCTGTACCTCCTCGATTTGCTGGAACATGATTTCCTTGCGGTTCTCGAAGGTTTGGGGAGAGAGGATAAAGTCATTGGGTTGCCAACCGGCACCAAAGGATATTCCTACCCGACCGTGGGAAAAGTTATCTACTAAAGACCAATCTTCTGTGAGTCGCACGGTGTTATGGAGGGGGGAAACACAGCTACCTGCACGAATTTGGATGTTTTTGGTGGTTGTGGCGATCGCTGCACTGCTGACTACAGGATTGGGGAATAAGCCACCAAAGGCATGAAAATGACGTTCTGGTGTCCAAACTGCTTTAAAGCCGTTGGCATCGGCAAATTTAGCCCCCTCAAACAACAGCCGATACTTTTCCGCCGCATCTTGCCCTTGTTCATGGCTAGAAAAGTAAAAGATACTAAAATCGGTATGTTGTAATTGATTTACAGCTATGGGCTGTTGGGACTTAGACTGCTGCCGTTTTTGTTTGGGGTTATAGATAACTACTTTAAATCCCCTAGCCAATGTCCAGAACAGTTCCAAGACGGAAATATCAAAGGACAAACTTGTAACTGCTAACCATACTCCCGGTAGTTCATGGTCAATGACAGCATCCATACCGGTAAAGAAGTTAATGACGTTTCGATGTTCTACCATCACACCCTTGGGTTTTCCTGTAGAACCGGAGGTGTAAATTACATAACTCAGACTTTCAGGTTTAACTTCACTCTGGGGATTTGTGGTGGGTTGTTGAGTAATTTCTGCCCACAGCGTATCAATGGGGATAATCTTTAGATCTCCGACTTCTTGGAGAAGTCGGGGATCTGGAGCAAGTTTTGCCTGGGTTAAGATGACGATCGCTTGGGAATCTTCTACCATGAAAGCCAGACGATCTGCCGGGAAATCGGGATCAAGGGGAAGATATGCCCCACCGGCTTTGTGAATGGCCAATAAGCCGATCATCATTTCTAATGATCTTTCGATCTGAAGACCGACGATCACATCGGGACCAACTCCCTGTAGTTGCAGATAGTGGGCTAATTGATTGGCTTGGGTGTTTAATTCTCGGTAAGTTAATTCTCGGTCTTGAAAGACGACAGCTACAGCATCAGGAGTCCGCTCTACTTGTTTTGCAAATAAATCATGAATACATTTATCTGTGGGCAAGGGTTCGCCTGTTTCGTTCCAATCCACCAAAATTCGCTGTTGTTGGGCAATAGAAAGCAGTGGTAATTGATGCAGAGATTGTTGCGGATCTTCAAGACAAGCGGTGATTAAACTCTGAAGTTGTTGAACAATGGCTTTAGAGTCAGTGTTATTGAGTGACCCAGTATGTACTAATTCCGGTAAAGTTCCATCTTCATAGGCCACGAAAGCCATGGACGCTCCCAGGGAGTGCCAATCTAGTTGATCAGGGGACGCAACCAGAGCGATCGCTACCGGCAAAAAATTATCATCACCACCGCCATTCCCATCACCATGCAATTGTGGATAACGTCTCAACAGCGTATGTCTAAAGCTACCCAGACGAGCGGTATCATCTAGGGCTATTTCAAATCGCCGTTGAAAATCATGGAAAGACTCATTCACCTGAGTTTGCACGGGAATCGGAACTCGTTGAGCAAATATTTCGGGCGCAATACTGCGCTGGGCATCGGTTTGTAGTCCTAGATCAAATTCCGTTTCGGTTGTCAGTCGCGCACAGTAAGCGGCAAACATAGACAACAGAGATTTCGCTGTCACCTGGGCTGTTAAGGACAAAATAGAATAGCGGTGCATGGAGATATCTGGTTTTTGACCAGATGTTGCCAATGGTAAATAGGGATGCCGAAAAGCTGCAAGCTGCATCAACCGTTTTGCCCAAGCTGGTTCATGACGACATAAGACAGCATTCCGTTCAGTAATTGCCTTGCGGATCTTGGTGTTAATTATCGGTAGGATATCACTGACGCGGACACCATAATCTGCTTGCAACTGTGCTAGGGAAATATCCTTGCCGGTTAATGTGCTGAACCCACTTAACTGCACAGCCCCATCTATGGTGGCGACACACATCCCTTGGTCATCCAGCTTTAGCACTTGCCCAGGAGTACCATAGTCAGATGCAATTGAACGGGCAGATCCCACAACAATCACCCCGCCTGGTAGCCAAGTTTTGGGTAGACCCAATTCATTACGAGTTGGACCAAAATCTAATGCTTTGACCAGATTACAGATATCCTTGCTACTAACATCGTAGGAGATCACAGAGGCGGCTTCTGGGCGATCGCTAGGGCTAAAATAACTTCGTTGCGATAGGTCTTGAGGATAGGGTTTGGCAACATCAATTACTAGTTCTTCTACCAGTTCTCCGAAGGAATTAACTGCTGCATCAAAGCATCGCAGATTAAGATTAAATACTGTATCATCCGCCAAAATCGGCACGGATGTTTGTTTAAATATCCGCCCAGCATCAATTTCAGCCGAGACTTCATGCCAAGTAACAGCATATTCAGTTTCACCGTTCAGCAAAGCCCAAGTAGTGGCATACAAGCCAGCATATTTGGGTAAGGGCGCATCGTGGTAGTTAATAGTGGCTTTTTTTGCTCCTGCGATCACGTCCTCTGGAATGATCCATTGAATATTATTAATACTGAAAAGATAATCGTACCCAAAACCCAGGAGTGTTTTGTGAAAAATGGTTCGAGAAGCAGTGTGGGTAATCTTATGTTCCTCGGACCACTTTTGTAATGAATTATCTGTGGAATACACTCCCAACACTTGGCAATTTTTCCGCAACAGGATTTCCAAGCAGTTCAATGTCAAAACACCATTGCCCACAACAAAACAGGAAAAGCTGGACATAATTCATTTATCCTCGTGAATTTGCACAAATTTTCTGGGTATGAATTAGGGATTGAGGATATATCAGAAATCACCTGAGTTCGGTGTTAGGAGTTCGGAGACGCTACGCGAACGGAGTTATGATTTTTTCAAGGAGAGAATAAGGGTTTGAGACTCATACTTGGGGCAGTTTTCCAAGAATTCTCTGATGTCGAACTCAGGTGAAATCATACATTCTCATCCCAGGATGTATGGACGAATCTGATCCGCAATTTTTTGACTGGTACGATCAGCAGTAACTAATTCAATTTGTTCTGGACTAGATGCCCCCAAACCCAATGCCACCGCTGTGCGAATCTGTTCTAATTGCCAAATAGATCCTTGCGTCACCTCATTTGTTGTTCCCAGCGATCGCAACATTGCCAAACCAATGACATCAATAGCTATGGGATCTGTACTTGCCAGCATGACGTTTGCCGCCACTTTCTTGCCAGCATCTGGTCCCCCTGACACAAAGGCTTCCACACCATCTATTAACACCAAACTAGGCCGATAAACTGCATTAATTTCTGCGATCATTTGCTGCATATACGGTGAACTATGCAGGTCACCCATATAGTTAAATGGATCACCCGGAACATACTTAGCTACCATACCCACAGTATTTTTCAATGACAGTGTATAGCGCGCTCCTTGATGAGTTTTCAGACAACAGGTATTAATCACTGCACCTGCTTGGAGAATTGGTCGCGCAAAAGCGAAACCTTGTTGCCAGTGAGTTCCCGATGGGGAAAAGTATTGCCATTGTTCAGTAGACATTTCATCAAAAACAATTACTTCCACCCCATAGCGATCTGCAAGTTGAAATACTCCCTTTAGCTGCATAGCGGCGCGGGTTTGAGCCATTCCTGAGCGATCGCCTATGGTAATTTGCCCTACTCCAGCTTTTTGCAGTTTTTCCACCAAAGTTGCTAACAATTTTGTATCTGTTGATGCTGGAGATGGATCGGCAGTATTATAGTTAGGCTTCAGAAAAATGGTTTTTCCCTCCATCCCCCCCGGCTGCAACAAATCAAGTATTCGTTGAGTTCCCGATACCCGATCTTCAGTGTGAACCAATGCAACTTTGCTGATCCCAGTAGGTTTGGGTAATGGTAATACGTTCATTGCCTGAAGGTTCTTGGCATTAGCAGCATCCAGAATATATCTAGATGTTCTCAGGGTATGAAGAAGGGATGCGGGGGAAACACCCAGGGTTTTAAGACTGTGAAGAATAGGAGGAACAATTGCTGCTCCCGCAAAAAGTCCAGCTACTCGGAGAATATTTCGCCTTGTGTGCTTGGGGTGAGAAGATTTAGTCCGCATAACACAACTTAATTAAGGGAATGTGTTTATATAGGGTTTGCTGAATAAGTTGCCTGTGAAGGCAGGGAACTCTTAACTGGGAACAGGAAGAGAGTTTTGGGCGATTTTACTTTTCTTCACATACCTTTAAATTTTTCGGTTCACCTACTTATATAAGAGTTGATAACAGAAATATCAATCTTTTTCAAATACGTACTAAGTCGCTGGGTACTGCAAATTTTGGGGTTTCTCCTGGGGAATAAACAGCCCTGTCTTCTGTATCACTGAGAATAATTGATCCTGCCCCAATGATATTTTCTTTGCCAATGTTGATGTAATTTCTGATCGTAGTATTCAAACCAAGGAAAGTATATTCTCCTATATTTGATCCACCACCAAGAGCAACATTAGAAGTCAGGAAACAATGATCATTAATTACACAGTGGTGCGCGATAGAATTTACGCCCAAAAGTAGACAGTTGTTACCAATAGAAGCAAAAGGTTGAATAACATTATTTTCCATGATAAAGCAGTTTTCTCCCACTGATTTACCATAATAAAATGCCCCAGAACTAATATAGGAGATAAAGCTATATCCTCTGTTTTTGGCATTTAAATATTTTTCTGCCCGTAATTTATTCACTTGTTGGTAACTAATGGCAATAAATAATTTATATTCATCAGGTGAATAATAATTTTCTAGTCTTTCATAAGGGACAACTGGTAAATTATAAAAACTCTCTGTTTCTAGATGGGCTTGATCAACAGTAAAGCCAACCACCTCATGTTCAGAATCACAATTGAGATAAAAGTGAGCTATTTCTGCAATTTCACTGGTTCCGAAAATAACCACTTTAGCCATAATTTATTCCCCAATCATATCTTGTTTTTGCCGATAGTTATAGATGCTTGAATCTCCCATAAATTCTTCCATTGTTGCATGATTATCTTGACTGATTCCTTGTTTTTTAATGACTGTACCAACAGTGAGGAAAATTATTTGTAAGTCTAGCAATAAACTCCAATTGTTGATATAGAAAATATCTAGGTTAAATTTTTCTTCCCAACTCAGAGAATTTCGACCGCGAACTTGAGCTAAACCTGTAATCCCTGGTTTGACTTCTTGCCGTCTGGCTTGTTCTGGGGTATAACGGTCAAGATATTTAACTAACAATGGACGTGGACCGACAAAACTCATCTCTCCTGTAGCAATATTCCACAGTTGGGGAAGTTCATCCAAACTAGTTTTTCGGAGAAATTGACCGAAAGATGTCAGACGTTTTTCATCAGGTAATAAGTTACCTTTTTCATCTTTCTCATTAGTCATAGTGCGGAATTTATAAAAGTTGAAAATTCGCGCATCTTTACCCGGACGAGGTTGGATAAATAAAATTGGCTGCCCCATCCGTAAATAAATAGCGATCGCAATTACTAGCATTAAGGGAGAAAGAATAATTAAGGCGATAATTGCCATAATTTTATCTAATCCAGACTTAATTAATCTGCTAATTAGATGATGTCTCTGAAAGTTTTCAGTCATCATGAATAAACCTTTGATTTAAAGTAATTAAAATCGCTCAAAACCTAAACCTAATTCATGAGAACTTTTCAGGCAAATTCAATCCAGAGATGTTACTTAATCTCGGCATATCGGTTCTATAGCTTGCTAATTATTAGCAATGATAAACAGATTTATTGAAGTAATCTAGTCAGGTTGGCACTGCTTCTTGGCCAGTAATATCAGTCTTGAACTAAAAACTGAATTATCAACAAAATCCCCGGTTATCATTAGTTCGACAATCAGTTAATGCCTAATTCTTGATAGTATTTCGTCAGTCTTTCAAATACAAAATCTTCATTATATTCGGTTGTTACTCTTCTCCGTCCTTGATTACCATAGGCTTGCCGCAATTCGGGATTAGATAACATAATTGCCAATGCCTCGGCTAATCTATCACTATCTTGAGAAGGCACAATTAAACCTGTTTTTTCCTGTAATACTGCTTCTCGACATCCCCGAATATCTGTAGTCACAACTGGTAAACCCATTGCCATCGCTTCTAAAATAGATCGGGGTAATCCTTCATGAGTAAAAGTAGGTAAAGTAAAGACATCTAAAAGACCTAAAACTTCTGGTATATCTTGGCGGTCACCTGTGAGTGTAACGTGGTTCTCAATTCCCAGATTGCTAATTTTTGCCATTAGTTCTGTTTGGAAAGGTTCAGGATCGGAACTAAGTTGACCACCAATTATCAGAATATGTAAATTAGGAAATTTATCCACTAATTTAGCGGTAGCTTCTATCAGATATCCACTACCTTTTTTGCGAGTTAAACGCCCAATTGTGCCAACAATTAAATTGGCGGTTTCTGGAATACCTAAAGATTGCCGTAATTCACTCTGATGAATGGGATTGAGTCGCCCACGGTGGAAACGATCAATATCTACACCGTTACCTAAATAAGCCAGTTTTTTAGGTGGACAAAGACCGAGTTTTTTAGCAGTGCTAATATCTTCATAATTTTGGCTAAGAATTAAATCAGTGATTAAAGCAGTCAGCTTTTCAACTAGAAAGTAAAAGTAATACTGGGTAGGAGTTGATAAATCATGAAAGGGCAGCCCATGGCAAGTGTAAACAATGCGTTTAACCCCGGCAATTCTAGCGGCGACTCGTCCTAAAACAGCAGCAATTGGTGTATGGACATGGACGAGATCATATTGATTTTGCTGAATGATTTTTGTCAAGTGATAAATACTTTTTAAGCTGGAAAATAACGATATCTTGCGATCAATATTTACGGGATGTATTTGGTATCCATTTGCTTGTAACTCTTCTACTTCCTTTCCTGGAGAACAGGCTATGCCAACCTCAAATTTTTGTGACAACAAATATTTTATCTGAGGTAGTAAAAGTATCTTTGCTGTACCACCAATTGCACAAATATGCAAGATCTTCATATTTTTATCTGTGGTCTTTGCTATTCTTAGAATTAAGAGAACAGGGGGATTTTTTTAAACTTGGTAATATGAGCGATACCATTTCACAAATCGCTCGGTTCCCACCTCAATTGAGGTATTCGGTTTAAAACCCACATCTGTTACTAAGGCATCAACATCGGCATAGGTTACTGGCACATCACCAGCTTGCATGGGAAGCAAATTTTTCTCTGCTTTCATTCCCAAACAATTTTCTAAGGTTTCGATAAAGTGGATTAATTCAATCGGCTGATTATTACCGATATTGTAATTTTTGTACGGGGCATAACTTGTGGCGGGATCTGGGGCATTTCCTGACCAATGAGGATTTGATTGAGCTACATTATCAAGAACACGAATTACGCCTTCTACAATGTCATCAATATAAGTAAAATCCCGCTTCATTTTCCCGTAATTAAAAACATCAATTGGTTGTCCTGCTAAAATTGCTTTGGTGAATAGAAACAATGCCATATCAGGACGACCCCAAGGACCATAAACTGTAAAGAATCGCAATCCTGAAGCTGGTAAGCCATACAAACTACTGTAGGTATGTGCCATTAATTCGTTAGCTTTTTTGGTAGCTGCGTACAAACTCACGGGATGATCTACATTGTCGTGAAGGGAGAAGGGAATCTTTGTATTTGCACCGTAAACTGAACTGGAAGAAGCAAATACTAAATGTTGGACGTTGGTATGGCGGCAACCTTCGAGAATATTCACAAATCCCACTAAATTACTATCTACATAGGCATGGGGATTTTTTAAGGAATAACGGACTCCGGCTTGGGCTGCTAAATTGACGACTTTATCAAAACTAGATTGAGCAAATAATTTGGGGATGCCTTCTCTATCTGCTAAATCTAATAAATGAAAGCTAAAATTGGGGTTTGGTAAAAGTTGCTCTAATCTGTCTTTTTTTAAGGTAACATCGTAGTAATCGTTAAGGTTATCTAAACCTACAACTTGATCACCTCTTTCTAGTAAGCGTTGACTGAGGTGAAAACCAATAAAACCAGCCGCACCTGTAACTAAAATTTTTGCCATAATTTCACCTTTTATAAACTCCAATAATTAATATTTGTCGGTATATCCCCAGGTTCAAATATGGATTTGATATCCATGAAGATTCCCCCTGGACGAATATGAGCAAATAGTCTCTCTGCTGACATTTCTAAATATTCCTGATGGGGAACTGCTAAAATTAGGGCATCAAGATATGTAAGTTCTTTCCAGTCAGATAATTGAATCCCATATTCATGGACTGCATGACTATTTTCGGCTAAAGAGTCATGGACTAGGGGGTCAATCCCAAATTGTCGCAATTCATGAATGATATCGGGAATGCGACTATTTCTTAAATCTGGGACATTTTCTTTAAAGGTAAGTCCCAAAATCCCCACTCGCGCCTTTTTGATTGTCACATTGGCTTCTACCAACAGTTTCACCAACCGACTCCCCAAGAATTGACCCATGTTATCATTAATCCGTCTACCGGCGAGAATCACCTGGGGATAATAGCCAACTTGTTGGGCTTTGGCTGTGAGATAGTAAGGGTCTACACCGATACAGTGACCGCCCACAAGTCCCGGTGTAAATGGTAAAAAGTTCCACTTTGTCCCCGCAGCAGCTAAGACATCACGGGTGCGAATATTCAGGCGATCGCAAATTATTGCTAGTTCATTCATCAAAGCAATGTTAAGATCCCGTTGGGTATTTTCAATCACTTTGGCGGCTTCAGCTACTTTAATTGATTGAGCGCGGTAAACACCAGCATCAACAACAGCACCGTAAACATTAGCAATTTGTTCCAATGTTTCCGGGTCTTCACCTGCGACTACTTTAACAATTTTTTCCAAAGTATGAGTTTTATCACCTGGGTTAATTCGTTCGGGTGAATAACCTAGTTTGAAATCAACGGCCTGTTGTAAATCAGATACCCGCGCTAGAACAGCACCACACACTTCTTCTGTGACTCCTGGATAAACAGTAGATTCATAAACGACGACATCACCTTTTTTGAGGACTTTACCGATGGTTTCTGAGGCTTTAATTAATGGAGTCAAATCAGGAACACGGTTATTGTCAATTGGCGTAGGGACGGCGACAATAAAGAAGTTGCAATCAGCTAAATCAATTAGCTCACAAGTAATTTTTAAAGATGTATTTTTGAGTTCTTCACTGGTAACTTCACCTGTGAAATCTAGTCCTTGATTTAAGGCGGCAATTTTTTCTTGATTAATATCAAACCCAACTGTATTGGGAAATTTTTTGGCCATTGCTAAAGCCACAGGTAAACCAACGTAGCCAAGACCAATGACTGCGATCTGATTCATGTTTCTATTTCCTTCAGGGAATTTGAAAAATTTTTGCTTGTTTAATAGGTGTAAATATTGATGATTTATTCCTAATTTCCGGCTGAGTTTTCAGCTAACCAAGCTTGGAACATGAGTATAACCCAGAGATGATGTTGCCAATTGCGATCGCCATTTTGGTGTTCATCCCACTTTTGCCGAATTGGTTGAGGATGAAAATACCCTTCTCTTCGCAATCGAGACTCATCCAGTAAATCTTCTGCATAATCTCGTAGGGGTCCACGCAACCATGCACCAATCGGAATACCAAAACCCATTTTTGGCCGCTCAATTAATTCCTTGGGTACGTACTTATATAAAACCTGTCGTAACAACCATTTACCTTGATTACCACGTATTTTCATGGATAGGGGGATTTGCCAAGCAAATTCCACAACCCGATGATCTAAAAAAGGTATGCGACCTTCAAGACTCACACCCATAGTGGCACGATCTACTTTGACTAAGATATCACCTGGCAAGTAGCTAATTAAATCCAAGTACATCATGCGTTCTGTGAAATTCGGTAAACTTGCCCACAAATTGCCATCACTAAAAACTGTGCTGAGTTGGGAACTATCAATCACAACTTTCTCTGGTTCTTGCAAATGGGATACCAAATCCGCATACATAATATCGGGATGGGAAACCGCTAAAATGCTGGCTAACTTATGTAATTTATCGCCAAAGTTCAATTTTGCTGGCAATATGGTATTTATCGGCTCAAAACCTCGATTCCAAGTCTGGGCAGAAACACCCTCTAAAGCTTTGGCTGTAGAATGACGAACTGTTTGCGGTATCCAGCCGATCTTCTGCCAGATACTACTTGCCAAAAAATAGCGCTTATATCCAGCAAATAATTCATCACCCCCATCACCAGAAAGACTGACGGTAACATGATTTCTGGCCAGTTGAGATATTAAGAATGTGGGAACTTGGGAAGGATCGGAAAATGGCTCGTCATATAAACTTGGTAGTTTGGGAATTACTGCCATAGCTTCATCTGAGGTGACATAAAGTGACCTATGGTCTGTACCTAAATGCTGTGCCACAGACTTAGCATATTCAGCTTCGTTATAGTCTTGTTCGTGAAAACCGATGCTGAAAGTTTTCACAGGTTGCTGACTTTGAGACTGCATCAAAGCCACAATTGTCGAAGAGTCTATCCCACCGGATAGAAAAGCACCTAAAGGAACATCTGCCAGCATTCGCATTCTTATGGCATCCTTTAGTAGCTCCTCTAAATGTACTATAGCTTCATTTTCTGACCCTGTGAAGGGATAAGCAACACCTGATTCTGCGGCAATTTTGGCAGACCAATAGGGTACTGGCTGGGGGTGAATTGTTGTTCCATTCCAACTTAGAAGAGTTGCGGGTGGTAATTTATAGATGCCTTGATAGATGGAATAAGGTGCAGGAATATAAGAAAACCGGAGGAGTAAAGCCAAGGCATCACGGTTGATTTCAGGTTGAAAATCAGGATGGACTTTAAAAGCTTTTAATTCTGAGGCAAATATAAAAGTATGACCGCACCAACCATAATATAGTGGCTTTTCACCGATGCGATCGCGTCCCAAATGTAAAACCCGTTCTTGAGAATCCCATACAGCAAAAGCAAACATTCCATTAAAACGCTTGGTTGCTTCTAAAACTCCCCATTCACAGATGGCTGATAACATTACCTCTGTGTCGGAATGACCGCAAAAGCTATATCCAAGACTTTGTAACTGCTTTCTTAATTCGGGAAAATTATAAACTTCACCATTGAAAACAATTACATACCGACCATTGCTAGATATCATCGGTTGATGTCCTTGCGGTGAAAGGTCTACTATAGATAGTCGCCGATGTCCTAAAGCAATACCGACCTCTCCATCAACCCAACTGCCACCATCATCTGGACCACGATGAATTAATGACTTTGACATTTGCTGCACAATTACTGGTAGATAATCTGTGCTAATTTGTCGAGATATATCCCAAAAACCAGTGATTCCACACATAAATATTGTTTTAGTTAATGCTTTTTACTTCTTTTTGTGCATTCAGCCAATCTTGCGTACTTTTTCGTACATAATTGTAGAAAGCAATTTGCCTTTCCCGAAGTATTTCATTTGTGTATTCTTTGGCTTTCTCTAGGTTACGGGCTGACATTCGAGCCATGCGTTCTGGGTTAGTCACAACTTCCCGAATTTTGGCGGACAAAGCAGCAACATCACCAGGTGGCACTATATCCTCTGGTGCTAGTAGTTCAGGAATGCCCGCTACTGTAGAACCAATACATGGTAATGCCCGTGCCATTGCCTCGATCATTGCTCTGGGTAAACCTTCTTGATAAGATGCGAGGATAAACAAATCCGCCTGATCCAATTCATCCCGCACAGCTTTTCCTGCGGATAACTGACCCCGAAAATCTACATAATCTCCTACATTTAATTTCACTGCTCGCATTGCCAATTCTTCTCGATGCTTACCATCTCCAACAACAACTAATTTCAGTTTCAGTCCCTGCTGTACACAATTGGCGACAGCATCAATTAAGACATCTGGTGCTTTATAAAGTTGTGCTAATGTCCCGACAAAGATGATAGTGAAAATCTGACTTTCCTGTTTAGGTAAGCGGGGAACGGATACAAAAGCCTCATGAGATAACTCTATACTTGAGTAATGCGTGGAAAAAGCATCTTTTCCTGGTGGATACCGCTTTTGGAGAGCAAACTCGGTGACATAGGCTGCACCACAAGCCCTAGCACATTGTCGCCGCAATATCTGAGGACATCGCCAGCGGAAATACGGACGCAAAGGGTGTTTAATAGAACCGGGCGCAAAGACATCATAGGGATCACCAACCACTTCTAGACCGTAGGGATGATTCGTAGCCCGTAGTTTAGGTTCAATACAGGAAGCAATGGTCGAACTTACCCTCAAAATTACCGCATCTTCTATATTTACAGCTTGTTGGGCGGCACGTTTTACCATGATCGATCGCCATAAATACTGCATCGGTCCAATGTAATAGGGAATAGCAGCAAAAGAAATGCGATTCCTACGGAGCGCTTCGCTATCGCCATTGGCCTCTTTCCAATCAGACGGTACTGACGGGACATCCTGAACACGGGCAACCACCCGCACATGATCAAAAACCTCTAGATACCTCTGCCAAAATGAATGTGGAAACTGAGTATGTGTCCAGACAATCCCATCTGGTGTCCGATTAAAACGATGTTCAAGTGCAACGACAACTTTCATAAGAATATGTGGTAAGTAGAAAAGCACAAAGCGAGCTAGAAGTGTCAATTCTTAATTCATACAAGAATTACGTAAAAACATTTTCTCGTAAATCGCCGCAATCACCTGAGCATGAAACTGTTGAGAGCGGCTTTTTCCGTTTTCAGAGAATTTCAGCTTTAATTCCGAATCTGTTATTAGCAGTCTAATAACAGCTTCTGCTATAGCTTCCACATTGGCCGGAGGTACAAGAATACCATTGACACCATTTTCAATAATTTCCCCTGGACCATAGGGACAATCTGTCGCAATCACGGGAGTGCCACAGGCCATAGCTTCTACAATCACATTTCCAAAACCTTCATAGAGAGATGACAGCACAAAAATATCTGCCGCTGCCATATATTTATATGGGTTACTTTGAAAGCCTAGTAATCGGACACAATCATTTAATCCTAGTTGCTGAATTTGTTTTTCTAGCATCCCGCGCTGTTTCCCTTCCCCAATAATCCACAAATGTACTGGGATGACTTGCCGCACCTGTGCTAAAGCATCAATCAAATAGGGAAAACCTTTTTGATCAGTCAGTCGTCCACAGGCGACAATTAGCGGCACATTTGCGGGTAACTCCTCCTGATGGATAGACTCTTTTGCACCACTCAAGACCCTACTATCCCAGCCAGCGTTATAAATTACATCTAATTGATTGCTAATATGAGGACACAGGGTCATTAAATCCTCTGCTACACCTTGAGAAAGGGCAATTATCTGATCAGCTTGTGGATAAAGTCTGGGAATTAGTGATAACGTCAGCAAGTTAGTGATATGCCAATAGGGTTGATGCTCAACAGTGGGAGGATTCTGAACACAGAGAATAACTTTTGGACGAGTCGGCAGATCACTAGCAGCTAAAAGGGCGACGACATTGGCGTGATCCATAATTGAGCAGAGAATATTAGGCTTTTCAGCTTGGATAAGTTGGCGAAGTGGAGCTATTGAGCGAATGTTGCGGATGACGCTGGAGTTAGTTTTTCCTGTATTTAAAAAATGCAATTTAACATACTTAGGTAAGTCAGATTCATAAGAACCACCAGACCGGGATAAAGCTAGAGAAAAACGAAACTTTTGAGAATCAAGGTGATTGATGATTCGTAATAAATGCATCTCTGCACCACCACCACCAAGGGTGGGAACAAAGAATAGTATATGTATTCGATGATCAAATTTACTTTGTGATTGGTTCATGTTTTTATCTACTTTCTGCTCGAAATGACAACAGTCCAAATGCACGGAGAAGTATTACAGATGAAGTGAGGGAAATCATCCCACGGATTATTCCCGGACCCGATGGTTCGATTAGATAGAGGGTGATTACATAGGGAACTATCATTGAAGTTTGAGTGGCATAATTGCGGAAAGTCCAAACTAGCCATTTATGGAAAAGGCCAAATGCAAAGAAAACTATAAATACACCAGGAACACCAAAATTCCAATAGGCTTCAAGAGTAGGTTCAATGGGAATACCTATATCTAAATCAAAAAATGTATTGCCAACAACACCATCTACCAATCCAGGCTTGCCTGGCCAAAGTCCCCGGGGAATCAGGATTGTTAGGGCGGCTAAATAAGAGCTACCATAGAGAAAATCAACCTGATTAGGTACTAAAGCTAAAATGGGAATTTCACCGCTGCCATCTCCACTTCGTGATCCTAATTCATCTGTTGCCAAGCCGAAAATCGCCTCTGTTGAAGAGGGTTGATTTAATTTATCCCAGTTGATTTCTCCACTCCAGGTACTGTTTCTGAAATCTCCTAATATACCTAGTAGAAACAATCCGATTACAGCAAAAGTTAGGACTTGAGTGAAGGCAACTTTGCGATCGCGGATCATCGCCACCATCAACCCAAAAATGATGAAATAAATAATACTTGAACGAGAGCCTCCACTTAAAAAATTAATCACAAGTGAACTGACTGAATATATCCAGAATAGTCCTTGCAGATGAGCTTGAGGATCTTTTGCTAACCATATCAAGCAGGCAATAGCACCAAATTGAATCAAGAGTTGCCAGTAGAATTGACCCGCTAGTGTTGCCCGTCGTCCTTGTCCCCAAGAGAGGATGTGTGCAGCAATTCCACCTTGAATTTGCATATAAGCTGCACAGGCTACGATAGAGAAAATTACTACACACAAAACTTTCAGTTTTAGATGACGAGGTGGCAAAAAGGTTAATTGTAAATTACCAAATCTCAGAGAGAAGAAGAAACCACAATAGTAACTAACTAGACCAACTATACTAAGAAATATGTTATCAGCGAATAAGAAAGTTAAACTTTCGCTATTCCAATTCGGTAGAGCTATATGTGCTTCAAGTCCATTTATATAAATAGGAGTCTTACGTATTTCATGGATCAGAGTTAGAACAATATTGAATATTAAAGGATGAAACCATCCATAGGAAGGTTGATAAAAAATAATAGGTATGAGTAGAAGTAAAAAATTTACTACCAATCCTAAATTGACCCATTGTAAGGCAACTGTAGACTTTGGATTCAAATATACTTGAATAACTACAAAGAGTAAATAAATAACAATGATGGCAATTACTAAAATTCGGTGAGTCCAGTGCATAGGAACAAAGGGTGATTCATTATTGTATCTATGACTGTCAGGTTTTAATTTTGTTAGTTGGGAATTATTCATTTTTCTCACTCATTTATTTTCTGCTCAGGACAAAGCTGTTTGTAAGTTTCAATGAGTTTATCTACACCCATATCCCAATCAAATGCCTTTGCTCCTGTCCTAGCTGCAATTGCCATAGCATGGCGCTCTTCCTCATTGACAACCAGAAAACGTATTGCCATTGCCAGACTGAGTGCATCTCCAGCAGGTACGAGTTTACCAGAAACTTCATTTTCCACAACGGTTGGGATTCCACCCACATTAGAAGCAATGATAGGAAGACCAGCAGCCATTGCTTCTATAAGAACAGTAGCAAAAGCTTCGTAATAACTGGCTAAGATAAATATATCTGCACTCTGGTATTCTCCAGGAATATGAGTGGGTGATACTGCACCGGCAAACTCAACCCGGTTACTAACACCAAGCCGTTCTGCCATATCTCGTAAAAACAACTCATAATCAGGAGATCCACTACCAATAATGCGAAGACTAACTGGAAGATCGAGCAGATGGGAAATTGCCTCAAGGCAAATTTCAATTCCTTTCAAGGGAATTAAACGAGCAATTGTGAGTAAGGTAATTGGTTTTAGGTGAGAGATAGATTCAATGACTCCTTGTTGACAATTCGCAGATTTACGGGCTGCGGCAATTGCTTCAAAAGGTTGCAATTTAGTAAAATTTGCCAGGAGTAATATCTTATTATTAGAAACGGAAAAATGCTGCCCAAGGCGTTTTTGATAAAGTGGTGTAGTCGCCCAAATGCAATCATAAACTGAGAATAAAAACCTTTGGAGTAACTCCAGTACAAAGGTATATAACTGTTGAGGTAGATTATTCGCAGAAATGTTAATCATTCTATCTTGATTAATTATATCCCAAACCAAGTCTGAACTATACTTTACAATTGATGGAATTCGATGAAACCGAGCAATAATACCAGCCATTATCGTTAAATTGAAACTCATAGTTTGCATATGTAAAACAGTTGGCTTAAACTCGCCAATAATACGATTTATCTCATAATAAATTCGGGCATTACGCACTATTTTATCTAGCCAACTCCGACGTGAAGTTTCATCAATAAAGCTTATGGGTATTCCATCAATTATTCCACTAGAATTTGGATCACCATAAGTAATAATATGTACATCAATATTTCTAGATATCAAGTTACGTGCAATATGTTGGGTTTGCGCTGATGGACCGCCTATTTTAGGGGGATATACACCAGAAACTAATAATATCTTCATTTTCATCATGCCTCCTAATTTATCTTGTTTATAAATTCTTTAGTTACGTTTGAGTAAAGTTAGCAATCTCAGCGGTAGGAATAAAGCCTTAGTTGTCAGTATCGCGTTTTCTCTAGTTTTTTTCCAAAAAAGAAAGCAGAAATAGTTAGCAAGCGAAGCAGATACCAGAGTTGCAATTGCTGCTCCAATTCCTTGGTAAAGAGGTATAAGTAATAGATTGAGCATAATATTTACCGCTAATCCTATTAGTTTTGCGTATAAATTCAAATGTTGCAGTCCCTCTGTCACTATCCAATTGCTCATCACTTCTCCTTGAAATGTAAATAGAGAAGTAAATATATAAATAGAAAGAATAGGACTAGCTAGTTGATAATTATCTCCATACAGTAGCTTTATTAAAAAGCCTGACAAGGGAACTATTAAAATTATAATAGCATAGGCGAGAAGACTAGTGAAATCATAAATTTTCTGTAGCTTCTTTCTGTATGTAGATTTGCTAAGGCTTTGAGCCTTAATCATACTTGGATATAATGAAGAACTAATTATAAGGGGTAAAAAAGACAAAGATTCGCAGAGAATCACTGCGCTAGAATAAATTCCAATTGAACTATGACCAACCATACTTCCTAACATCACCTGATCAAGTGAGGCATAAATTAAAATAGCAGTGGTTGATAGAAATTGAGGATATGCCTCTCGGATCAAATCTTTTATTGATTGAAAATCAGTTCTCCAATTTCTAATATTTTGATGATCTAGTTGATAATAAAATATTAATCCAGTCGCATAAATCATTGTTTCTAAACTAATAATACTAGCGAATAGGAACAGAGGTGCTTTAAATACAATAAGGAAGATTTTCATGATCGTTATGATCACAAAAGCTAAATTACTAGCTAACACTTGAAATCTGGATTTAACTTGAGATTCAAACCAGTTTTCAATTGGCTGGAAGGAATTAAATATAAATTTAATAGCTACAATTGCAACTAGTAGATGGATATAAGAAGACTGGGGATATATTATCTTAATAAACGTTATTGACAATGTGGCTGCCAGGATTCCACCAATAATTTGAACAAGAAAAGCTGTGCCTAATATCTTATCCTTAGACACTGGTTTTTGGACTAAATCTCTGGTTACAATTTTGCCCATTTGTGAAGTGGATAGTGGCAAAAAGAAACTGGAAAAAGCCAAAGCATATTGAAGTGTACCAAACTTGTCAGGTCCGAGATAACGTGCTACTAATGTTCCCATGCAAAGACTTATAAATAATCTGAAAACTTTTCCCACGAAAAGCCAACCTGTATTACCGATAATTTGACGATTTTCTGGATGAAAATCTTTGACAATTTTTCTGAATGTGAGCAAGTAATTCCACACTAATATTTTTTTCATTTTCATTATCTGCTTTACTCATTTTTGATAATTTTTTATAAATTATGTGATTCACAAAGAATTATGCTTGCGACTACGAAAGTTCCAAGATGTTTGATAACCATCTACACAGGCTATCCATTTATTTTCATCAATTTTATGAGGATCTATATTATGCATTCCTATTTTATTCCATCCCCTGCCGCTTCCTTTAATAATTGAATCTTTGCTAATTTGTTTCTCTTCGTAATTTTTAGTTGTTAGATCGGTTATTTCAAATGCTCGAACTTGATTACCATATAAATGTTCATCATCTTGAGTATATCTAACGATTTTGCCATCTGATACTATGACTCTACCTCCTGGTCTGGCAATATTTTTGTTGCCCTTGATGACCGGACTTTTAGGATGTTCAATCCAAGTTTCTAAAAGATCATTTGCATAGTATAAATATAAAACATCGCTACTTTTTACTGAAGTCAAAAGCCACCAATAATCCTCAAAGTAAAAAACAGAAGCATCAGAATATTTATCACCAGACATTAAATCTTTAACAAAAGTCCATTTCGTAGGAAAATCCACTGCTTTATAGAGGCGAATAGAATTGACTTCATTGCTTTCTGGAATCAGATAATACTCATGGTTCCACTTAAAAACGTATGGATAAGATAAGTGAAAATATTCATCAATTACAATTTGTTGATAGGTCCAATTAAAACCATTAATGCTAGTTGCCAGGGCGATATCACCCTTGTGATCATCAGCATTCATAACTTCAAAAAACATATACCAAATCCCATTTTCATTAATCATAAATGGGTCTGCGACGAATTCGGCTGGAACATCTTTTACATCTTGAGCAGTCAAAACTGGGTTTTTTATATTTTCAGGAGCAACAAAATTTACAAGAGATGTGCCTACATAAATTCCAATTGACCAATTTTCTTGCTTTTTGACAAATTGTTTGATAAGTTTTTTGGCAAAATTCATATCTACTAATCTCCGAATATTTAATGCAGTTTCTAATTCTAAGAAGTTGTTTCAGGAGGTAGGGTCGCACTGCGCCCATTCAGGAGTATGGCTAACTACTTAGATAAATCACAGGAAACCATCGAAAATTTCTCATTGTTGTTACCACTCAAGGGAATATTCTTTTTCCGACTGCATCCATCCTTGCCAACTTCCAAGTTGTACACACCTTCTGGTAGATAAACTACTGCCACCTCTGCGGGAACAATCACCTCTAGAACCCTATTTCCGTTCTGCGTCACCTTCATTGGCGTACCAGCTTTACCTACTGCTACCTGCAAGCGGCTGATTTTTTGCCGTGCTAATGCCAGGCGCAAAAATGCTTGTCCTGCTTGACCCCCTTCCATCCGCATGACGTTTTTGCCCCGTTGTAATATCCGATTCCCCAAGTTTTCTGCTGCTTCTAGAATTTCCTTATCCCCACTGGCTTCATAGGCTGCCACAAGGATGTCGAGAAAGATAGTCTGCTGTTGATCTAAGCCATACCTATTGACCATCTTTCCTTGCTCAATATATTCCGGCACAAATCCATCCTTTCCCATATTCAGCAAGTTATCCCACGCTTGCCTGAACCGTTGAATGTACTTAGGGTCTTTGGTGGTACGATAGGCTTGAACCAGGATGTAGAGAGTATTGTATTTACCGTCACCATAAAGCTGATTGACAGCGGGCTTCCCATCGGGATTAAGTTTGCGGATAAAGTGACCCCACTGCTTGACCCACGCCTTGTCATACCATAGATTCGTTACTGCCATGGCCCTATCTAGATATTTCTTTTCCCCCGTCAGTTGGTGGAGATCGAACAGTTGCCGTACGTAGTATAGGGTGTCCGTATCGCTAGACCTTTCCTCTGAACGCAAGAAGGCTTGAGTAGGGGTGAATTGTTCTTCTAGTAAAGCTAGATGCTGGTTCATTCGGTTCTGCCAGACAAACTCTAACTTCTGATTTGCCCATTTTATAAACTTAGGATTGCCAGTTTTTTGGGACAAATAGGCTAACCCATTAGCTACCGCACCGTAATCCTGTGTCAGCGTCAATTTACTCTTGGGCTGACCATCTTTCACCTCTACCCAGCCCCACATTCCAGGGTTATTTCCGTCAAAGTGCTTGATGGTTGCCTCAGCTAATGCTACACACTTTTTCAGTAGATTCAAGTCGTCAGGAAACCACTGGCAAATTTCGACTCCTTTGCTGATCAAAGCCACAGGTTGCTTATTCCCCGTACTCATGTTCGAGAACGGATCTAGGGAGTCATAGGAGAAGGGAATTAGCCCTGTATGAGGATTGCGAGTAGAAAAGAAAGACTCAGCAAATGAACCCATCATGGCATCGGCAGGCTGATAATCTAGTGACTTAAGTGCGATCGGTAAGTAATTGTCTAAGTGACCTCGCAGAAGATGCTTACCTGTTTTAGCAATCTCACTCCAGTATCTATCCATGATGTCAAAGCCAGCTATGAGAAACTTGTCCCCGGCAATATAGTAAGCCTCTTCTTTGCTGCCTGCAAGTTTGATATGAGTTAGGTCTAGATCATATCCTTCTAAACTTTTTGGGTAATACCACAACATCATCACAGTAGCTAACAATAAAGTCACAATAAATTTTTGGGAACTTTGCTTCATCTTCAATTGCCCTGGATAGGTATAATTCTTTCTGGTCTTTGACTATATCCTTGAACTTTGTGGTGTTTATATCTGAATTATTTATTATTAATTACACCCCTTGCGGCTCAGTGTTCGCCAAAATATTGCTATTGGCAATTGGGATGAAAACACTATTTCTTTCAGGATCTCCTGAGCCATTTTTTTCTAAATATTTAGGCTTGTAACCCGCTACTAATTGTGACAGCAATAGCATAATCGAAGCAGCATCATTTTTAGCAGATGCTCCCACTAAAGTTTCTATCGTCATATCCAAATAACTAGGGATGATTTGACTGGCATTTTTCACGACTAACAGTTTTTCATGCTCAGTTTTTTCATACTCTTCTCCCTCAACAAATAACTCTTCAAACAGCTTTTCTCCTGGTCTTAAACCCGTAAATACTATATCAATATCTTTGTTAACCTCATATCCCGAAAGATGAATTAGTTCTTTTGCTAAGTCCACAATTTTTACAGGTTCACCCATATTTAACATTAAAACTTCACCACTACGACCCAGGACAGATGCTTGTAAAACCAGTTGTACAGCCTCCGGTATAGTCATAAAGTAACGACAAATATCGGGATGAGTAACTGTAATTGGTCCCCCTGCTAAAATCTGTTTTTGGAAAGTGGGAACTACACTACCTCGACTCCCTAAAACATTCCCAAAACGCACAGCTACATAAGATTTACCACTTCGTTTTGCTGCTTGTAGAACTAGCATTTCAGCTACTCTCTTACTCGCACCCATAACATTAGTAGGATTAACTGCTTTATCTGTGGAAATCATCACAAAATGTTCGACATTATATTGCAATGCTACCTGTAATAAGTTCCTCGTGCCAATCACATTATTAGTAATTGCTTCGGCCGGGTTTAATTCCATTAGAGGGACGTGTTTATGGGCAGCAGCATGGAAAATTACATCCGGTTTAAATCTCTCAAAAGCGTGTTCTAACCTCGACTGCACCCGAATATCGGCAATAAATGTATAAATCTGCGGAATATTGATAGCTAATTTACCATTATTGATAATTTGGATCAGCTGTTCTAGTTCTTGTTGGATATTAAAAACAGAATTTTCTCCATGTCCAATTAGAATTATTTTGGCAGGTTGACAACGGAGAATTTGCCGACATAGTTCACTCCCAATTGATCCTCCTGAACCCGTAATTAAAACAGTTTTATGTTTAATAAATTTAGACACCCTTTTAATGTCTATATGAATGGGTTCGCGTCTGAGTAAGTCCTCAATTTTGATATCTCTAATACTATCTACCCGGACACGACCATTGAGAATTTCATGTATCCCTGGTAAAGTGCTAGGTTGGACTCCATTAGCTTGACAAATATCAACAATTTCCCGAATAGTTTGTCCAGAAACTGTAGGCATAGCAATAATAATTTTCTGGATTTTTAATGTTTTGATAACCTCAGAAATTTTATAGCGATCGCCCAATACCGGAATTCCCCGTAAATGTATATGCTGTTTTTTGATATCGTCATCAATAAAGCCTACAGGATAAACCCCAAACTGGGGATTTCTTTGCATATCTTCCACCAGAGAAACCCCCGCATTACCCGCACCAATAATCAGCACTCTCTCCCTATGCTTAGATATTTTCTGTCTATGATTTACTCTTTCTACAACCCGCACACTAAATCGTAACGCAATCACACAAATACCAGACAGTATTCCCTCCAAAATTGGCAGTGATTGCGGAAGATTACTTAATAGCACATTGAATGTTTTATCCAATATATTAAATAGCGTTGTTTGGATGACTATCACACCCATCATTAACATGACTATATAGATGATTTCCTCAATACTTGCATATCGCCAATAGCGTTTATAAAAACCACATCCCCAAAAAACAATTAGTTTAACTACTAAAAACAAAATTGTAGCAACCTTTAACTGTGAAATATATTCTTGCAAATTCAGATCACCATCTAAACGCAAGGATAATGCTAAGAATGGTGTCATCGCAAAAATAGTAATATCAAAAATAAACCAATGTCTATTCCTAACTTTACTTAATTGATTAGATAAGGTTTTAATTGTTTTCTCAACAGTAAAATGAGAGACTAAAAATAGGATATTCACATCAACATCTCCAGGAAAATATATGAAATCTTTTCACTAGATAAACACCTGAGATTTTAATTGATAATCTCAAAGACATGATATATTCAAATCACCGTCTTACAGCAGAATTCAGGATTCAGCAGTAAAACTGGCTTACCGTCCGGCTTTAAATTTAGATTCTGTACCTCATTAATCTGCAATCTGCTGTGTTCAAATCACCCTCTTAAATAATTAATAATGTGGTGACTTACAAAAATAAATTTTCACCAATTAAATGAAAATGCCATAGGGTTGATAAATATCAACTAAACATAAACATTAATGTATGGGTTATTATTTTTTATCTTGAACTTATAGAGGTTTTATCAAATTTCCACTGCTTAAGTCATGCCAGTTTGACACAAATTCCCTATTAAATAAAAATAATAGCAGCAAGTATAGTGGTTACACCATATCTGCTGCTTGATGAGTTCAAAAACTTCGATTGTTAACTTTTAATCCAACTATTAAAAACCCATAAACAGCCTGTTGAATTTGCTGTGTGAATTTTTAATTACTAATTTTTAATTCTGTTTTGCGGTACTAGGCTTTTGCTTGTAACGACTTCAGTAATTCAGTATTCACACCCGATTCACGAGTCAGAGAAATTTTACCCGTGCGAGCGATTTCTCTCAATCCAAATTTTTGTAGCACTTGCACGATCGCCACCATTTTACCAGGATCACCCACAACTTCCAAAGTCAAAGAATCTTCAGCCACATCCACAATTCGCGCTCGGAAAATCTGAGATAATTCAATAATCTCCGAACGATTGCTGCTAGTAGCATTTACTTTCAAAAGCATCAACTCTCTTTCTACACAAGGAATTTCTGTAATATCCTGCACCTTGAGAACATTAACTAACTTATACAGTTGTTTAGTCAATTGCTCAATAATGCGATCATCACCAGGGACAACCATCGTAATTCGGGATACTCCATCCTGTTCCGCAGGTCCCACAGCCAGGCTTTCAATATTAAAACCCCGACGCGCAAATAAACTAGCAATGCGGGATAGAACCCCCGCTTCATCTTCCACAATAACTGACAGCGTATGTTTCATCGGCGACTAAAGGAGCATGACATGAACGCAGACCGGCACTCATGACTGCAAAGCGAGTTTCGACTACGCTGCATTGTCGGTCTGAATTTTTATTTTATACTTAATAATTGCCATCATTCCGTTCCTGTGGAAAAGTTATCGCAGGAGTCAGGAGTCACCGAGTCAGGAGTCAGGAGTAAAAACCTGTTGTGGACGGAGTTTCATGAATACCTACGGTACGTTGACAAATTATATTAAAGTAGAGCGATCGCAATTCCTCATAGGTTGGATTGTGGAACGAAACCCAACAATATCTATTTTCAAAGGTAGATGCAGCCTTTAAATCAAAGCCATATATTGTCATCAGCAGTGAAAATTGACAGGAACAAAGTGTTTATGGGTTGGTTACAAAGAATGTTTGGCTTAGAAAAATCCGAAAGCGCCCAAGTTAATCCAACTTCTAGCGATGATGCTAATACACAAACCATCGAGCCAGAACGCATAGGATTAAATGGAGAATACGACCAAAGTGGTTTAGCCAAGCGCGTAGCATTAGCATTTGATCAATATCCTGACCTTAATGATATTGATACACTCTGGGTTGCCCAAACGGGTAGCACTGTGGTACTAAAAGGTAAAGTTCCCACCCAGGATATTCTTAATCAACTAGTTGCCGTAGCTCACACCGTTGATGGCACTACAGATGTTGATACTACACAAGTTAATATTAATTAGATTAATTAGAGTTTGCTAAATAAGTTGTCTGTGATAGCGCAGCGTGACGTAAGTCATAGGCTAGGAGTCAGGAGTCAGGAGTCAGGAGTCATAATTAGAAGAAGAGAAGAATAGTATTAAATCTGGTCAAGTGATAATTCAGCAGCCCCTAATTAGAGTTTGCTAAATAAGTTGTTGGTGAGGACAGGAAGTAGGTAGATGTTTACCAATTACCAATTACCAATTACCCATTACCATTACCAATCCAATCTAAAATCGCCTGGTTAACCTGTTCTGGTGATTCGTCCTGGGGACAATGACCGACATCTTCCAAATATAGCAATTGCAATCTCTCATTGTAGCCCACAAATTGATTTGCTAGTTTTGGCGGCACAAATCGGTCTTTTGTTCCCCAAATTAACAGCATGGGAATTGTTAAGTTTGGTAAAATTTTCTTGACACTAGGACTAAAATTCATCCCTGTTGTGGCTTTAAACAAAGCTCTAAAGGCACGGGCAGATCCCCGATCCTGGGGTGGTCCTGCTAAAATATCTATAAGTTCATCAGTAATGGCTTCAGGATTTGCATAAGCTAAACTAGCCCAAGGACGCAGCACACCAGGACGACGGACAAAATAAAATATCGGTTTCAATATTAATCTAGAAGTAAATATACTTTTAATCCCGCTGACAAGAGGTTGCAAAGCCGTCGGAATCATTTCCTGTTCCAAATTAGGATCAGGTAAACTCATCATCACTATCCCCTTTACCATATCAGGATGGTTAGCGGCTGCGACTAGAGAAATCAGTGAACCGATGGAATTACCCACCAAAACCACTGGTTGACGGATAAAAGTTTGCCAAAAATCGTAAACCTGCTCTACCCAAAGTTCCACATTGTAGTTAGTTGCAGCTTTTTCCGAAGCCCCAAAGCCAATCATGTCCAAAGCGTAAACCGTGTGAGACTTACCCAAAACCTCTAAATTATGTCGCCAATGACCAATGGAAGCGCCGAAACCATGAAGTAAAATTAAGGGTGTTGTTCTTGCATAATCATGGGGAGGACGAATATAAGTATAACGGGTTTGCCAACCACGCCACACCCAATCCCTTTGATTACCAACTCTTTGCTGCCAATGTCTTGCGGTAGTCACAGTTATCTCTTGCTGATTAGTTGGAAACTATATATATATGTTACACTATATTTAATTAGCTTCAATGTATACCTAATTTTGCTATCATGGAAACATCTTCTAGATATCATACCTCTATGTATGTTAGAAGAAAATTGTAACAATAGTTATTAGTGTCAAGTATCATGTAATTTACATTAAATAATGCAGTGGAATCAACTCAGAGTCAGACTATACAGTCAACGACTTGATCGAACTTCTCTTATAAATTTGCTACACTAGAGAGGGATGTTCATTTTCCAATTCTGAGTTACTGTTGTATTTTGCCTTCAATGGCATATCAGACTAACCTAACTAAATCAAGACCAGTCCAAAATCTTAACTAAAGAGCTGCCACTAATCATAATGCCTGTGATTGAGAAAAAAAGAACTCGCGATCTGCCCCAAATTAACGAACGGATTCGCTTCCCGAAAATTCGGGTGATTGACACTGATGGCGCACAACTGGGAATTATAACTCCGCAGGAAGCGATACAATTAGCAGAGGAAAAGGAATTAGACCTGGTGCTAATTAGTGACAAGGCTGATCCGCCAGTATGTCGAATAATGGACTATGGGAAATATAAGTTTGAGCAGGAGAAAAAGGCGCGGGAAGCCCGGAAGAAGCAGCACACGGCTGATGTGAAAGAAGTGAAGATGCGCTACAAGATAGAAGAACATGACTATAATGTGCGCGTTAAACAAGCCGAACGCTTCCTCAAAGACGGCGATAAAGTTAAGGCTACTGTGATGTTCCGGGGTCGGGAAATTCAACACAGTGACTTGGCAGAAACGTTGCTTAAGCGAATGGCTACGGACTTAGAACCTTTTGGTGAACTTCAGCAAGCACCGAAGAAAGAAGGGCGAAATATGATGATGCTGATTTCACCAAAAAAATAATTTTGTCAACAACCTAGTCATGAATGCTGTATAAATTAGTTAGTAATAGGATCTAAAATTGACACCGGGGAGATTTGTCCCATTCCCTCAGCATTCATCCATAATTAGATTTATGTCAATTTATTCTGAAATGATAGTCCTGACGGCTGAGTGGGAAAAATAATACTCAGTTGTTCAGGACTTTTGCTATGGTTTTAGAGAGGACTCCTGACTCCTGACTCCTACTTTAGCTACCCAGACAATAAAACTGTATGGAATTGAAAAATCACGGCTTTTCTAGCAATCGAGGTCTTTTGGCGCGAATGCTTCAGTGGGTGAATCTCCGTCCTGAAGAAGTTGAGCGCACTTGGATGATGTTCGCTTTCTACACAACGGTAGCTGTAGGATTAAGATGGGCAGAGGATAGCACTGTTGCCCTATTTTTAGATCAATATGGAGCAGGACAACTACCTTGGGTTTATATTGCTAGTGCTGTGCTTGGTGCGGGACTGGTAGGTTTATTTTCTTGGTTGCAAAGGATTTTCCCTTTACGTTGGGTGATTGTGGCGATTGTCCCTTGTATGATCGTGCCTTTATTTTTATTAGTATTATGGCGTTGGGGAATAAATATTCCAGCGATCGCAATGGTGATTATTTTTATCCTCCGATTGTGGGTAGATGCTTGTTATGTAGTCAATGATTTGAATACTTCAATTGTTGCTAATCAATTATTTAATATTCGGGAAATTAAACGGACTTATCCACTGGTAAGTAGTGGTTTATTGGTAGCAGATGTCATCAGTGGGTTTAGTTTGCCTGCATTGGTAAAAGTGATGACACTCAATCAGGTGATTATTCTCGCCTGTTTGGTGGTTCTTTGTGGTTCGGGAATTTTATTTCTTTTAACTTATAAATATCGTGGCGCATTTCCGAGTACACCCCAAAGGGATATTTCTGAAGAACAGGGTTCTCGTCATCGTCGCTTGCAAACTCCTTTGAAGCGTTATGTATGGTACTTGTTTATTTTTGTAGCCCTGTTGCAAGTCATGGGTTTGTTAATAGATTTTCAATATCTCAGAGAACTGAATGCTAACTTTGGTAATCAGGATTTGGCGAGTTTTTTGGGGTTATTTGGTGGGATTGTAGGGGTGTGTGAGTTATTTACTCAATGGTTTGTTTCGAGTCGGTTAATTGAGAAAATTGGGGTGTTTTCGACGGCGGCACTGTTACCAATCACTGTAGGATTTTTATTACCATCGGCGATCGCTCTGCTGAGTTTCTTTCCTGCCATTCAAGAGAAAACTGTATTTTGGGGTTTAGTCAGTCTCAAATTCTGTGATGAACTACTCCGCTATACCTTTGTTATCAGTAGCGGGCCTGTTTTATATCAACCGATTCCCGAAGAAATTCGCAGTTGGATACAAACACTATCCGGTGGTACAGCCGAAGCCATATCCAGTGGTTTAACCGGGGTAGTAATTTTCAGCACTTTATGGTTCGTTGAACAATATTTGCCTACATCCCTACAAAAATGGGTGTTTGTGGGAGAAACGGTGATTATTGCGGCTACTTGTTTAAAAGTAATTTGGAATTTGCGATCGCGCTATGTTGATTTATTAGTTTTAAGTGCCGAAAGAGGAGAAGTCAGCGCCGCCACCGTCGGTTTACGAGTATTCCAACAGGGGGTAGTCAAAGCCCTCGTAGAAACAGGCAACACAGCCGATAAAAGTGCTTGTGTCGAACTTTTAGCCCAAATTGATCTCCAGGGAGCAGCCCAGGTTTTAGCCCCCTTACTCCCACAACTAGCACCGGATTTACAAGCTAAAAGTCTGGAAGTAATGCTATTAGCCGGTGCAAATCCAGCCTACTTGCGTGCAGTTAGTCCCCTATTAGAACAGTCTCCAGCTACATTTAATCCAGAGGTATTCGCTCTAGCTTTACGTTACGTTTCCTTAGCTGATGTCAATGCTGATTTAAGCCTTTTAGAAAGGTATCTCCACCCCCAACACCATTCACTCATTCGGGCTACTGCTGCGGCTTTACTCCTGCGTCAGGGAACAACAATCCAAATAGCAGCAGCCACAAATACCATGCAGCAAATGTTAACTCATTCCCAGGAACGAGAACGAATTAACGCCGTGAAAGCCTTCAGAGAATCCCTAGATTTACAAGAATTACGAGTATATATTCCCAGTTTATTAACAGATAAATCTTTGCAGGTACGTTGTGCTGTCTTGGAAATGATTGCCGCAACCAGGTTAGAACAATACTATTCAATCCTCTTAGCAGCCCTATCTTATAAGTCTACCCGCACTACTGCTATCCTTTCTTTAGTGCGGTTAGAGAACAATGCACTCCCTCTCTTATTACAACTAGCGACAAATATTTATAAACCCGAAGTAGTGCGAATGCACGCTTGGCGGACTATTGCTCTCATTGGTACTATCGAAGCACAGGAAAGTTTATGGGTAAATCTAGAAACATCTTGGGGTAGCACCAGAGAATATATTCTGCGGAGTTTAATTAAAATCGGACAACAGTCAGAAAATCAGAATGTTGTGCTGATGTTAGATGAAAGTAGAATAGAAGCTTTAATTAAGGAAGAATTACAATTTTTAGGAGAAATCTATGCTGGTTATGTAGACTTAGAATTAATTAATTCCTTAGATAATCATCACACCAATGAGAGATTAATTTCTATTGGTGAATTATTACAAACCGCACTATTAGAAGTAGAAATTGATGTTAAAGATAGATTGCTATTACTGCTAAAATTACTTTATTCTCCAGCTAAAATTCAAGCCGCAACCTTAGACATTCAATCTGAATCGGTACTAAGTTTAGCTAGAGGTTTAGAAATATTAGACCATACAGTAAAATTAGCATCTAAATCCGTATTACTGCATATCTTAGATCGTCGTCCACCACAGGAAAAACTCCAGCGGCTTATAGAACATGGCATTCTTGAACAGGAAACAATGGCTGGAAATAATAAACAAGAATTAACCATCATAGCTAATCGTCTGCGTAAGTTAATTAGCATTGGTAACTTACTCTCTGATTGGTGTTTGGCTTGTTGTTTTCATTTTGCCCAAGCTGCCCATATCCGTGTTAGTTCTGATCAAATTTTAGTAACTTTGCGTCATCCTACAGGCTTTGTGCGGGAAGCTACTATATCATATTTGAGCGTGGTTTCTGGGCGGGTTATCCAAGAAATTCTCCCTTACTTAAAAACAGATCCACATCCTCTAGTCGCGGCTCAAGTTCAGGAATTAATGAAGAAATCCGTAAGGTAAAAACAGAGAAATAAATTAAGAAGTATTTATCAATTTTCCAGTTTATTTCTCCACCAACAAACCCACCTAAACCACCTGAGTTCGGTGTTAGGAGTTTCTCCTTCGGAGACGCTACGCGAACAGAGTTATGATTTTTTCAACGAGATCATCAGGGTTTGAGACTTATATTTGGGGCAGTTTTGCAAAAATTATCTTATGTCGAACTCAGGTTAAACCAGCATCAAATACTAACTCAACTATCAATATTTATATTATAATTGACTTAACGTAAAATCGTTCCCGAATAGGTTGAGCTTACAGCGATTTCCAATCATATAAGGTACATCTTAGCCCCCTCATCGCTTGCGGGGAGGGGGTTGGGGGTGGGGTTCTTGTTCCGGGTTTGATGACAATTTGCTGTAAGTTGACACCAATGAGCATTGCGCTCAACCCCTACAAAGAATGTGGTTTTTTGTGAATGTGTAACGCTCCTTAACCTTACCCAAAAACAACACCGCGATAAATTTCGGATATCGGTAAATCAACCCCAACAGACTCCAAAAAAATGGATTTTTCTAAATCTTTAAAATCACTCAATAACCAACCTTGAGACTGTTTACTATATTTTTCTATAAAAATTTCATCTTGTTCAACTAATAAATATTCACAAAAACTGCTAATTGAACGATACATCCGAAACTTGCTTTGTCGGTCATAATCTGCGGTTGAAGGTGATAATACTTCTAGAATTAAAATGGGATTTAAAACTTCATCATTGCGGTTGTCATTTAGTTGCGGTTCATCTGCAAAAACCATTACATCTGGATATACTCCGCGTTTATATTCAGGAATCCATAACCTCAAATCACTATTAATTGGCTCACATTTACTATTACGCAGCATAAACTTGAGAAATGCAAAAATATTGCCACCTATACGGCTATGGTTGAGTGATCCTCCCGACATGGGAACAATTTCTCCATCACGATATTCACTGCGTTCTTCAGCTTTTTCTTCAATGGCGCGATATTCATCTAAACTATAACGACGCTCAACAGTAGTAATCATCATCTTGCAACCAATTAGATTGAAGTAATCATGATTCTAGCAAAACTGGATATATTGTTGAATCATTGACATGATTATCAATTATGATTTTTACCAATTGTGAAGCTGAGATCCTCGACTTCTCTAGGAAGTCGGGGATCTGAAAATCATCAACCACCATCAACAGCGAACTGAATCAATAGAGATAGACGCTGACGCAGGGTTTCCAGTCCTAAACGCTGATTAGCAGAAATAAACACGGCTAAAGGAAACTCTTCCCTCGCTAATGCTAGTGTTTCACTACTAACCTGATCAATTTTATTAAAAGCCACTAGCGCCGGTCCTGGTGTAATTGGCATTTGCGCCAGTATATCCCGAACTGAGCGAATATGACTCAACCAAGCAGGATGAGATAAATCTACCAAATGCAATAAAGCATCCGCTTCCGTTACCTCTTCCAATGTTGCCCGAAAAGCATCCATTAAAGATGCGGGTAACTCATGGATAAACCCTACCGTATCCGTCATCAAAGTTTCCTGGGGTGCGCCGGTTTCCGCATGAGGAAGCATTAACCGCCGTGTTGTCGGGTCAAGGGTAGCAAACAATTGGTCAGCCGTGTATACTTCTGCGTTAGTGAGGGCGTTGAGTAAAGTAGATTTACCAGCGTTGGTATAACCCACCAAAGCCACCGAAGGAACTTCTCGATGTTGTCGGCGTTGCCTTAATCTACAACGATGCGCTTGTAATTGATTAACTTCTTGTTGGAGTCGAGAAATGCGTTTTTGAATAGCTCGGCGTTCTGTTTCTAGTTTGGTTTCACCAGGTCCTCTTGTGCCAATACCACCTCCTAATCTGGACATGGATTGACCTCTCCCAGCGAGTCGTGGCATCATATACTCTAACTGTGCCAGTTCTACCTGTAATTTACCTGCACCAGATTGAGCGCGTTGGGCAAAAATATCTAAAATTACTTCGGTGCGGTCAACTACCCTAACACCAATTTGCGCTTCTAAATTGCGAACTTGGGAGGGTGAAAGATCACGATCAAATACTACCAAGTTAGCGCCCAGAGTTTGGGCTGTGAGAGCAGCTTCTTGGACTTTACCTTCGCCAATCACTGTTTGGGGATGAATGCGCGATCGCTTTTGTTGTAATATCTGTAATACAGTACCACCAGCCGTATCCACTAAACGGGTCAATTCCACAATGATGTCCTGGAATTGTTGTGGATGAGTATTTTCCGTTAATACCCCAACAATTAGCACTCGATCATGATCAGCATCTACTTCTTGACCAACAAACTCCCGACTAAATTCCTCTTCTAAACCTTCCACTAAGTTGAGAAAATCCTGGTCGGCTAAAGCATCTAAACTCAGAGGCGGTGATACATGAGAATACATCACAGCATCGGAAATACTCATATCAGAAGATTGAGTCGTAACTAACTGTCTACTATTGGCTACCAGATGCGCTAAATAAGCTTCTTTCACATACCCAGTTGAACCACCACCCCGCTTTGTAAATCCTCCTCCAGTAATATTTAAAACTACTAAAGCATCCAATCTTTGTAAAGCCATTGCCGTTAAGGCGGCTTCATTTGGCGGTTCTGACTTCAGATTAGTGGATAAACAACGAATACCGCTGAGACGTTCTGCTCCGTAACGGGGCAGTTCTAGGGGCGGAATTTGAGTTTGACGCGGAGTACCGACACCAACCCGAATTACCTGTCCGCGACGATTAATGTAAGCACAAACAGGTTGATTTATTTCTGTACTAACTGCTGCCAAACGTTGAGCAAAATCAGTTGTAGTAATGCAATCACCTGATATCCGCTGGTGGTACAGTCGCTGGAGTTGTTTTAGCTGACTGGACTTCAAACCTTGAACATTGCCAAAGATAGTCTCTATAGGCGTTTATGACCAGTTACCTGGTTCCCCCTGAATCCTTACACTGTCTATTTTACAACAGTAATTAGTCAGTTGTCAGTTGTCAGTTGTCAGTTGTCATTGGGAAGAATTTATTCCCCCTGCTCCCTGCTTCCTGCTCCCTTGCTTCTTAGGCGACTATAGATTTATAATTAACGATTGTGAGTTTTTCAAAAAACATAAAAAGTAATGAACGCGCAAGAGATTATTCGCTCAATTGAAGCGGAACAGATGAAATCTGATTTACCCGATATCTATGTCGGTGACACAATCAAGGTCGGAGTCAAAATTCAGGAAGGCACTAAATTCCGTGTGCAACCCTACGAAGGTGTAGTCATAGCTAGACGCAATGGCGGCATCAACGAAACTATCACAGTCCGTAAAGTTTTCCAAGGTGTGGGTGTAGAACGAGTATTTTTGCTTCATTCTCCCCTGGTTGAAAGCATTAAAGTATTGCGTCGTGGTAAAGTTAGACGCGCTAAATTATACTATCTCCGCAATCTAGTCGGCAAGGCAACCCGCATTAAACAAAGATTCGATCGCCCTTTGTGATTCTCAATGGTGAATTAATAGACAGAACCCAGTCTGCAAGCGGCATCCGCCGCTAACTTGCCAAAAGAAAAAAAATAAGTTACAATTAGGATCGAAATTGCGTTAGACTAGAAAAAGTTCAGCGCAATGACTGTAACAGGAAAAGCTTGTGCGCTCTTAGTTCAGTTGGTAGAACGCAGGTCTCCAAAACCTGATGTCGGGGGTTCAAGTCCTCCAGGGCGCGCTCAAAAAGAAAAATATTGCCCGAAGCAATAACGTCACTGCCAAAACAGCAGAAAACGTCAATTATTTCGGGTATAATTTTTTTAAAATATAGCTTTCTTATTACTAAAATCATTGAGACCGAAGCTGTAAACCTTAAAAATCACAAGGTTAGGCTATTTAAGAAACGGGGGTATAACGACTGTGGCCAAAAAAAATGAAGCAGAAATGCCAGAAACCGAAAATGGGTTTAACTTAAACAATTTTTTCCAGGGTACAAAGGAAGAACTTGAGAAAGTGATTTGGCCCAGTCGGAAACAGTTGGTAAGTGAATCTGCCGCTGTACTATTAATGGTTACACTCTCCGCATCTTTGATATATCTGGTCGATGGATTGTTCGCTTGGGCAGCAAAACAGGTGTTCTGATGACTTCTGCAACAGACGAACCACGCAACTCCGAGTTGCAGCTAGAAGAAACACTCTTAACAGCGATGAAAGAAGCACGCTGGTATGCAGTGCAAGTAGCCTCTGGCTGTGAGAAACGGGTAAAGACAAATTTAGAGCAACGTATCCAAACTTTTGATGTCGCTGACAAAATCATCCAAGTGGAAATTCCCCACACCCCAACGGTGAAAATCCGTAAGGATGGTAAACGGCTACCTTCAGAAGAAAAAGTTTTCCCTGGTTATGTGCTAGTCCGAATGGTAATGAGTGATGATACATGGCAAGTGGTAAGAAACACATCTCATGTCATTAACTTTGTGGGTGCAGAGCAAAAGCGTGGTAGCGGTAGAGGTCGTGGTCACGTTAAGCCAGTTCCCCTGAATCCTGCGGAAGTTGAACGCATATTCAAACAAGCCTTGGAACAAGAGCCAGTAGTCAAAATTGATATGGCTTCAGGTGATAAGATAGTTGTGCTTTCGGGTCCATTTAAGGATTTTGAAGGTGAGGTGATTGAAGTTTCCCCAGAACGGAGTAAACTAAAAGCTCTACTCTCGATCTTTGGAAGAGATACACCGGTAGAATTGGAATTTAATCAGGTTAAAAAACAGAGCTAAATACAAATGGCGAAGAAAGTAGTAGCGGTCATTAAGTTGGCCCTGAATGCTGGGAAAGCCAACCCAGCACCGCCAGTTGGTCCCGCGTTGGGTCAACATGGTGTTAACATCATGATGTTCTGCAAAGAGTACAATGCCAAAACAGCAGACCAAGCTGGGATGGTTATACCTGTAGAAATTTCTGTTTATGAAGATAGAAGTTTTACATTTGTCCTCAAAACTCCACCAGCATCAGTATTGATTCGCAAGGCAGCGAAGATTGAAAGAGGCTCAAATGAACCCAACAAAAAGAAAGTTGGTAGCATTAGCAGAACGCAATTACGGGAAATTGCTCAAACTAAACTTCCTGACCTCAACGCCAATGATATTGATGCAGCCATGAATATCGTGGAAGGAACTGCTAAAAACATGGGCGTAACAGTCACAGATTAGGTGACAGGGAACAGGTGACAGGTGACAGTAAATAAAAAAATAACCACTGACAACTGACAACTGAACTAATAACAAAATCATATCGGGGGAGAAGCACGACTTCGAGATGACCCCAGGAGAAAAAAATGGCAAAAAAAGTATCACGCCGCTTACAGGCGTTGCTAGAAAAGGTAGAAGATAAGGATTATACACCCTTAGAAGCATTGGCTTTGTTAAAAGAAACGGCAACTGCTAAGTTTCCTGAAGCTGCTGAAGCTCATATCCGTTTAGGAATTGATCCTAAATATACAGACCAACAGTTGCGGACAACGGTGGCACTACCCAAGGGTACAGGACAGATTATCCGGGTAGCAGTTATCGCCAGAGGTGAAAAAGTCACAGAAGCAACTAACGCTGGTGCTGATATTGCTGGTTCTGAAGAACTGATTGAAGATATTCAGAAGGGCATGATGGACTTTGATAAGCTGATTGCTACGCCGGATGTGATGCCACAGGTAGCAAAGCTGGGTAAATTATTAGGTCCACGGGGTTTGATGCCTTCACCCAAGGGGGGAACAGTAACATTTGATGTTGCTAGTGCGATCGCTGAATTCAAAGCTGGTAAATTAGAATATCGGGCTGATCGGACTGGGATTGTCCATGTTATGTTTGGTAAGGCTGCTTTTTCACCTGAAGATTTATTGATCAACTTGAAGGCATTACAAGAGTCAATTGACCGTAACCGTCCTTCAGGCGCTAAAGGTCGTTATTGGCGGTCAGTGTATATATCCTCAACAATGGGTCCGTCAATTGCTATTGACATCGCAGCCTTACGAGAGTTAAAAATAACTGACGCTGCATAATTCTAGATTTTAGATTTTAGATTTTAGATTTTATAGTTGCTAGATAGATAATTGAATTTTTTGTTTCGTTATCAAGCTTTAATTTCAAATCCAAAATCCAAAATCCAAAATCCAAAATTTAATAAAGCCGGAGACAGCAGGTGCTAACAGCTTAATACCCTGCCGAGGTTGTAATTTTAAATACCGAAAGTTTAAGCCGTAAAAGCGGAATAACAACGGGATTAAAAATACCACTTTGAAACCCTGGCTAAGTTAGCTGGGGTTAATTGTTTTCGGTAAGTCAGCATTACAGGTGACAGGTTACAGGTGACAGGTTACAGGTGACAGGTAACAGGTGACAGGTGACAGGTGACAGGTGACAGGTGACAGGTGACAGGTAACAGGTAACAGG
>NZ_JAQMSE010000222.1:0-46628 GCF_028330045.1 Aphanizomenon sp. CS-733/32 | reverse complement strand
TTAAGAAATATATTGAACAGCAACGCGATTAACGTCAATGCAGGATAAATCCTGCACCTAGCCTTCATCCCTTGTCTAAAGCACAGATGTAGCTTCCTAAGTCAGCTACATCTTCAAGGGTTTTCGGCATTTCCCTTATAATATAAACATAGAAAAAATCAAACTGAAAGTCAGTGTTGCGCGATCACAATTTATCAATTTAACCTACAAGCGATTCCTAGGTCGCGCAACGCTTACGCACTTTAGTCAATCCAACCTACAACTGATCTCACCTGCTTCACCTGAGTTCACCTCAATACTGGTTACAAATCTCGGAGATGTTTCTGGTAAGGAAAATTCCTCTAGGTAAAGCCGTGTGGCTTCTTTCAAACCAGCGATCGCCTGCTCGATCGTTTCCCCTTGATCTACTGTGCCAACTTCTGGACATTCAACAATGTAAACATCATCTTCTTTGTACAAAATAACTGTAAAGATGCGATTTTTCATCGTCTCTTATCCTCTAAAGCTTGCTCTGAAAATTATAACATCACTGTTCCCTGTCGCACTTGATCAATCTAACCTACAAGCGATTCCTGCGAAGCGCAACGCTTACGCACTTGATCAATCTAACCTACGAGCGATCGCACAAGAGGAGCAATTACTAGGTTATGATTCATCCTGTAAATATCCAATTCTTGATCTTAGAGTATTAAATAAGCGATCGCAATAAGGAGAAGCTTGACGACCTTCTTTTCTCGTTTCTGGTTCGATAAATTCATCTACTAAATCAAATCTTTGATTAAGCGTATAATCAAGTAAAATTGAATGTGATTTTTGAGGATAATCAATATTATTGCTAATATTTTGGGTAAGGAATACACAATTATTTATGTTTTGCGATCGCGCAAGTGCTGACTTGTCAGTTCGGCGATCGCACTTAGTTAATCTAATCTACAATGGTTAATGGTTAATTATGCGTTATTTTTCTGAGTTCTCAAGGAGAAAAAAGCTATAATTACTAGAACGTTATTTAAGGTAGCTTAAAAATCGTGAGTAAAGTATTAACCTTGGAACTGAATGATGACGTTTATAAAGTTTTGCAACAACAAGCCAGTGCTGTGGGAATTTCAGTAGCCGAATTAGTTGCAGCTTCTCTAAATCGTCAATATAGCTTGTCAATTACTTCTCAATCTGATGTTGAGGAAGCACGTCAGCGTTTACTTGGCTATGCTGGTGTAATTAGTTTGGGTTACGCTACAGGTATAGATAATGAAGGCATTGATGCTGATCTGGCTAAGGCTTATGATAATAATTTATAGGGTATAATTGTGTTACTTGATACATCAGGGTTGCTCTGTTTTCTCCATCAAGATGAAGCTCAACACAAAACAGCAGTTGAATTAATTTCTAATTATAACGGTCGTTTTATCACACATAACTATGTTCTCGCTGAGTTGATAGCTTTGTCATTGGTTCGACGTTTTCCTCGTTCAACGGTGTTAATGTATTCGTTGGAATTAATGGAAATCCAAATGTAGAGATGGTTTGGGTTGATGAAATTTTACATCGGGAAGCAATGGATTTATTGTTAGTTCGACAAGATAAAACATATTCTTTGTGTGATGCTATCAGTTTTGTGTTGATGCGGAAGAAAGGAATTAGGGAAGCGTTGACTACTGATAAACATTTTGAGCAAGAAGGATTTACTCGTTTATTGCAATCTTAAACTTAAATGGATTCTTTAACTAATCAATATCATCAGATTATTAAAAATGTTATTGTAACAACATAGATAGCTCCTATGCTGGAATTGTTGTCTAATATATGTTGTTTATTCAGCATATTATAAACGATCTCGCTTTATAAGTCTAACTTGAGCGATCGCGCAAGTGCTGACTTGTCAGTTCGGCGATTACACTTAAACCCAACAGGTGATCGCACTTTATCAATTTAACCTACAAGCGATAGCACTTATCAATCTAACTGTGAGCGATTCCTGCGGAGCGCAACGCCTACGCACTGATATGATTTTGACTTTTCTTTGATCATTAGCTTATCTGGGATTATAGCTGACGAGAAGTTACTCTGAAAAAATCGCTTTTGTTCAATTAAAAATAAGGTGCGTTAACGAAATGTAACGCACCCTACAAGATCGGCGATCGCACTTCATCCTAATAAACTCCCTGCACTTTTGAATAAATCCTCAAAGCTTTAAGTACAGCCCCATTGATAATTCTACGGTCTAACGGCAAAATTGACCGGCAATCGATCACCCCTAGATCGAAATGATCGCTCTTTTCCTTATATGTATTGTATATTAAGTATTAGAACCTAAATCAAATTCCTAAACTTCTAAAATTCATGTAATTACTACAAGGATTTAACTGTGATTACAAATGCTAGTAGCCTTACCCTTAGCAATCTCCGTCAAACCTTTGGTTTGAGACTCAATTCTAGCGATCACTTTTTTGATAAATGGTTAAATAATGCGCCGACTCTAACTGAATCGGAACTACAAGGACTAGATCGCCTCACTCGCAACTATACCTATCTCAGTCAAGAAGAACCGCCCCTTGAAGAAATTGTTAAGCTTGTCGTAGTATCACCATTACTAGATTTGGCTGGTTTCTATCAATTTCCTTTTTTGGTAAAAGCAGAAGTAAGTACCAGTATCGAAGTTGCTGACGAAGCTAACGCTATGGCGGTTCAAGGCAGAATTGATATTTTGGTAATCCAAGATAGTTTTTGGATTTTGGTAATCGAATCAAAACCTGCAAGGCTGGACGTTACCGCAGGAATTCCCCAAGCACTTACTTATTTATTGAGCGCTCCTAATTTGCAGTCAAGTTGTTATGGAATGGTTACAAATGGCAGAGAAGTATTGTTTTTGAAATGCGATCGCCACCAAGATGTCCCTCAATATACGCGATCGCATACTTACCGGTTACTTGAAAATACAGCAGAACGCATCCAAGTTTTACAGGGACTTAAACAAATTGGAGCTTATATTGGTGATTTGAGGAGTTAGGCGATAGCGAAGCGCGACCTAGGAATAGCTTCACAATTATCTATCTTACGCAATCCTGTTGACTGCTTTAATGGTCAGATGATTGCAACTTAATACCCAAAACTTGAGTATAAGCGCCTCTAGCTTGTGTCACCCCAATTGTCCGCTATGCTGATTCTATCAATTGCCTGTAATCGTTTGCCTATAGTCCGCAATTCTTTTTGTAAGTCTTCTAAATCAACTTTCGCAGCAACTTCTGGTAAAGGATTGGGTAATTCTGCACCTAAATCTCGTAACTGGGTTTGTAATGCTGTTAAATCTTCCCGGCGTTTTTCTTGGGTTTCTTGCAGTTTCTCAATTTCCCATTGTAATTGTTGTTGACGCAATAAGAGCGATCGCACTTGATCCATCTAACCTACGAGCGATTCCTAGGTCGCGCTTCGCTATCGCAATTTATCAATCCAACCTACGAGCGATTCCTAGGTCGCGCTTCGCTATCGCAATTTATCAATCCAACCTACAGGCGATTCCTCCGGAGCGCTTCGCTATTGCTTGACATTTAAAACAGTCGCTACAAACTTTTGGGGACTTATTGGTGATTCAAAAGTGTTAGTATAAATCATTGCTAAAAGTTCACAAACTTGATATAATGGACATAAAGACTATTTAGTGAGGTAATAATTATGTTATCAACTGATATGAAACAAGAATCAATAATTAAGAGAATTGAGAATGTTGTTGCTATTTTAATGGAAGAAGATCCTTTATTTAAAGAGGATATAAATTATGCACAAACAGTACAAAATTTAGTAAAAGTATTTAAAGAAAACTTCTCTTGGGAGAAATTTAATCAGATATCAGAGGAAAGTCTTAAAAACCGTTGTGATAAAATGATGGCGGTACAGCTTTTGGCTAAAATAGGTGAAGATCTTACTCCTGAAGAAATGGCAATTTTTGAAGATGCAATTAAGCGGAAGTAGGTGATGTGTGAATTATTTATCAGATACTAATATTGTGTCTTTAGCAATTAAACAAAACGTTCAAATACTGCAAAGAATTTTAGCTGTTGATGCTAAAGAAGAAAATATTTTCATTAGCTGTATAACTTACTTTGAAATTAGGAGAGGATCTTTAGCTTTTGATGCGCCTAAACAAAGAGAAAGATTTGAGGATTTTTGTCGAAAGTATCCAATTATTTTCTTAGATGATTTGGCAATTTTAGAAAAAGCTGCTCAAATTCATGCTAATTTGAGATTAAGGGGTGTACCAATTCAAACTGAAGATGTTTTAATTGCTGCTACTGCTATTCTTAAAGATTTAATTGTGGTTTCTAATGATAGTGATTTGGCCAGAGTTGAGGGTTTAAGTTTAGAGAATTGGGTAGAATTATGATGATTAAATTATTTTTTGCCTGATGTATTTAAAACTGTAGGTTGGGTTAAGCTGTTATTGGGTTTTCCGCATTTGGTCAGGGTGTAAGTGGCGAACTCGCACTTTATCAATCTAACCTATGAGCAATTCCTAGGTCGCGCTTCGCTATCGCACTTTATCAATCTAACCTACAAGCGGCACAAAAGGGGCAATTACTAGGTTATGATTCATCCAGTAAATATCTAATTCTTGATCTTAGAGTATTAAATAAGCGATCGCAATAAGGGGAAGATTGACGAACTATATCGGCATTAAGACGTTTTAAAATTTCTAAAGCATGGTGAGGTGGACGACGAGTTTTTTTATCATATTTACCATGTTTAGAATGACGAGTTGCTGACTCTAACCATACTAATAAAGTTTTAGGAGAAACCTGTTCTATATTTTGGTAATTTCCCATTCCTCTGATAATTTTTTCTTCTTTAAACTCTTCACCATAAAATCCTTTTAAAGCATCAATATCAGCAACAAACCAAGATTCCATTGCTTGAACCATAAAGTGACATTGATCATCATCATAATCCAGGTTATCACCTCTAATCCAGGATTGATCCTCTTTTCTATTTCTCAAATGTTCCCAAGAATTTTGATCAGGAGATATTGGAGATTCGGAATCAATTAATAAAATATTGAAAGATTCAGGATTAGATTCTAAGGACAATTTAAAATTTTCATAAGCATCTGCACGAGAACCGCACATGACTATCCTAAACTCTATTTTTTGTTCTTTAGCAATATCAACTAATTCTTGAAAAAATTTGCTAAATCCTTCACGGAGACTACTTGTATTCCTATCTGCAATAATTTTACTTCTAAAACCTGGACGTTGCATTGGTAAAAGTTCGTCATCATCATTTGCATTTCCAGCACCCTCAATATAAATACGAATACTCACCATCTATTTCCACCAATTTCCCCTATTCTCCAAAGATCACCAAGAGTATATTTTTCCAACCATTTTTTTAATTTTTCTGGTTTAAGTCTCCTTAAATGAGTTCCTGTATTATCTCTTTCACAAACTACTACAGATTCAGGATATTCACTCAACGCAGAAACCAAAGCATCAGAATGAGTAGTTACAATTAATTGAGTTCTCTGAGATGCTTCAATTAACAATTCTGCAATAGTTGGTAAAATATCTGGATGTAAACCTAATTCGGGTTCTTCAATACAAATTAGTGGTGGTGGAGTAGGATCTAAAAGTAACGCCATTAAAAACAAATATCGCAATGTTCCATCAGATAAACGAGTTGCAGGAATTGGTTGAATTACATCTTCTTCCCGAATAAATAGTTGTACTGTACCACCATATATTCTTACATCTAAGTCTTCTGCTGTTTCATAAAATTTTTTGAGATATTCAATAAGTTTTCTACTTAATCCTTTGTATTGTAAATCTTTTATAAATAAACCAAAATTACTGCCATCTTCTAATAAAGGATGTTGGGGTAAATCAGCTTTTTGAGCTTTTCTTAGTTCTGAATCTCGTCCCATTTGCCAGGAACGATATAAACTAATTTTAGAAAACTCTGTACTTAGATAGGAAATTTCTGGATATCTACTTGGATCTTTTATTTGAGATAAAACTGATTGATCTGATTTAATTGAATGTAGTTCCAAAAGTTGTTCACTTCGTCTTTCCTGTCCTGACAATGGATCTTTATCTCTTACTGTAAAAGAACGAAATCCATTATAATTGTTAAGATAATAAAATTGAAAACCTTCTTTTCTCGTTTCTGGTTCGATAAATTCATCTACTAAATCAAATCTTTGATTATATGTAGTAAAACTAAGCGTATAATCAAGTAAAAATGAATGTGATTTTTGAGGATAATCAATAGTAATTTTAATTTCTGCTATTGGAGTATCTTTATTACCTTTCCATAAAAATTCATTAATACCTCCACCTTGACGAAAAGGTGCAGGTAAATCTGTCGGTGTTGCGCGTAAAATACCAATAGCTTCTATTAAATTAGATTTTCCAGATGTATTAGCACCAATTAACACATTTAGCGGTTGTAATTCAATTTCTTCACCTTCACTTCCATAGGAGAGAAAGTTTTGTAATTTGATTTTATGAATAAATCTTTTACCTTCCATTTACTTCTCCTAATATTAAATAAAACTATATTGTTGCTAATATTTTGGGTAAGAAATACACAATTATTTATGTTTTGCGATCGCGCAATCGCTGACTTGTCAGTTCGCTTGATGGTAGTTTGAATATCTGCCCTTTAAGTTCTTGTAACAACATAGATAGCTCCTATGCTTGAATGGTTGTCTAATATATGTTGTCCATTCAGTATATTATAAACGATCTCGCTTTATATGTCTAATTTGAGCGATAGCGAACTTACGAGCGATCGCCCTCAACTCAAAACCAAAACATCACAATATGTGCATATCAAAAAAGACTTGGTTGAAAAACAATCTCATTGATTCTACTTTGTGCCATTTGCTGATAACTTTCTACAAGCTCACATCCTATAAATTTTCTACCATTTCTTAGAGCGACTACGCCAGTTGTTCCAGATCCTACAAATGGATCAAAAACAAAATCTCCTCTTTTTGTTGATGCTAATAAACATATTTCAACTAAGAGTTCAGGGTAAACAGCAAAATGAACATCTCTAAACTTTCCTAGAGGAATTTCCCAGACAGTTCTTTTGTTTCTTCCATTGGGATGGAATGCCTGATCCCATCTCCCATTATGTAAGTTGGAATTACCAGAATTTTTTCCGTTTTCTGGAGTTCCATTGCGTCTTCCCAAGTGACTTCTTCCTCCTTTCATCCTAGATTTATCTGTAAATGTAACATGAGGCTCTCTTATGGAATTAGCATCATAATAATATTCACTTGACTTAGAAAACAGAAATATATATTCATGCTCTGTAGTCGGTCTACTTTTGACTGAGGAAGGCATAGCATTAGGCTTTTTCCAAATTATATCACTCCGTAGAATCCAACCATTGTCCTTAAGAGCAAAGGCTACTCGCCAAGGAACTCCAAGAAGTTCTTTATTCCTGTATGTATCTCCCAAGTTAAGCCAGAGTAGTCCATTAGTTTTGAGCTTTGGTTTTACTGCTTCAAAACAATCAACTATATTAGCGATATAATCTTCTAGCTTTGACTCTCTGCCTATCTCTTCTTCATTTACATTTTCACCTGAATAATTCCTATGCCCAAAATATGGAGGACTTGTTATTATGCTCTGAACAAGATCATCAGGAATGAGACTTGCTTTGGTTCTTACATCTCCAAGTATGATTGTTTTATCTATTTTATCGTTGCTAATCATTATTCAAAATACCTTGAATATATCTATTCAAATCTATTTGTGATGCGTCATCAAATCCTATAAACTTATTTGGATTTACATTAAAGTGGTAAACTTTATCGATCTGATTATTGATGTTTTCTAATTCAGAAATAGACCAATTAAGTGCCACAATAACAGCAACTATATAGTATTTACTCTCATCCTCCTTAAGTTCTTTAACAGCAGCCATTATGTCTCTTGTAAATATATGGGAATGTCCACCACCTTCAGTTTCTCTTGTCTTAATGGGTATTAGCAATGATTCTGGCAAGCTATTGTCTAAAGGTGTAAGCTTAACGGAAACATCAACAGTATGATTGCCTATTTTAATTTGGCTTTCGGCAATGTCGATTTTTTTATATTTTCCGTAGTTGCTATATATAGAAAAATAATTTTGAAAAGCTGTAATTATAGCAGTTCGCACGCTAGATTCAAGATGATGTCCCTTGATACTTCGTCTAGATCCTTCAAGACGATCAATAATCACTTCTCGTACTGTGAGCCAACTGAAACTTTTTACATATGATCTGTATTCAAGTATTAATTCAACTAGAGTATCGGTTTCTGCAACTAATTTATCTATCTTTTCTATCTGTATCATTCGAGAAATGAGTGGTGCTAATCTCTGTTGAGGAGCATCTCTAATCATCCAAGCAAAGAAAAAGAAACACGCCTTGTTATGTGGGTATACTCTTCCTATACCGTCAAACAGTAGAGGACGCTTTTCTTCAACCTCCTGATAGCAACCATTTACAATAGCAGTAAGATCCTCTCTACCTGTCAGCATGAGAATTTCACTTAATTCTCTATGAGATCCTGTAACCTTTTTGGCTATTTTCTCTACCCAATCATAAAAAGGCTTGGCTTGATCTGCAAGCTTAGAAAGCTCAACTAGACGAAAGTGAGTAACATCTACCTGATGAACTATAAGATCATTCACTTTTTAATCTTGTTTTTCTATCAATAAGTTTAAGTAAGTAGAGCATAGCATATAACAGGTAAACTGAGCGGCAAGCGATTCCTGCGGAGCGCAACGCTTACGCAATTTATCAATCTAACCTACGGCTAAACTAACAAGTCAAAGTTCTTGAGAAAGAAATAAGATACGCTGATATAGCCGGGGACTGATGCGAAAACCAGCCTGGTTGATCAAAGCATCCATGACAGGTTGGAGAATAGCTGAAATAGTAGGATTGCTGGCGGCTACCAATTCGCTGGCAACCACGTCAGGAATGATAACTTGATGGTAAATAGATTCTAGCAACCCAAGATGATCAACAAGGACAAGATTCGAGAGAGCAGAAGTATCACTGACGACAATCATAGCCAGCCTCGACTCCGCAGGTGTTGAACATCTTGCTCAAAGTCTTCCACATCGTAATGGACACAAATATTCCGATCTGCCAGCAGCTTTTGAAAATTCATTATGTCTATTCCAGCAATTTTGCTGGCGCGGCTGAGGGAAATCCGCTGCTGCTGGAATAGGGCAATGGCTATTTCCTGAAGCCATTCACTCTGGTTAAAAGTTTCAGTTTTACTGAGGCTATCAGGTAGGTTCAGGGTAATTTGCATCAAGTTGTCCTCACGCAGTCACTTCTAATTTTAATTTTACTGTTGCCTTATTCAACTGCAACAGGCAAACTCGCACTAATGAATAATCAAACTATCTCTAGTCATTTCTAAAAAATCATAGGTCAAAAACAATTCGATTATTTGAGTAATATTTTGTAGAAAAAGTTGTTCAATTTGTTTATTACTAATATTACCTGTCGTTATTAGTAGTAGTTTGTAAGGCTCTTGTTTGATTAAAAAAGAATCTAAAAAATCTTTATCTTTGGTAATAACAATTCTCTGTTCCAGGATTGATAGTTTGTTGATTTCCGAATCTGGAGTTGCATTTTTTAAAGGAAGATTCTTGGTATGTATAACATCACAACCTAAGTTCTCTAATAAATTGGCAATTCGGATTAGTCATTGAGTATCAATCAAGAATTTCATGAAACTAATTGGAGGATACTTTTAACTTGAGTGAGTCGAGTAGCAAAGCTGAGAACTGCTAAAATGTCTTCGTATTCTAAATCATCATAATCTTCTAAAATATCCTCAATATTCATGCCTGAACTCAAAAGTTCTAAGATCATTTCCACCGGATAGCGTAATCCACGAATACACGGTTTACCATGACAAATATCATGGTTAATTGTGATTCTATTTAATAGAAGGTTATTCATGATATTAGATGTTATGTTCGCACTAAATTAATTGTACTTGATTTTTCGAGTTCTATGACAATAGAAAAAGGCGAACTGAAAGTCAGTGTTGCGCGATTCCTAGGTCGCGCTTCGCTATCGCACTTTATCAGTTTAAACTTTAAGCGATTCCTAGGTCGCGCTTCGCTATCGCTTGACATTCAAAACAGTCGCTACAAACTTTTGGGGACTCATTGGTGATTTAAAAGTGTTAGTATAAATAATTCCCAAAAGTTTACAAACTTGATATAATGGACATAAAGACTATTTAGTGAGGTAATAATTATGTTATCAACTGATATGAAACAAGAATCAATAATTAAGAGAATTGAGAATGTTGTTGCTATTTTAATGGAAGAACGTCCTTTATTTAAAGAGGATCTAAATTATGCACAAACAGTACAAAATTTAGTAAAAGTATTTAAAGAAAACTTTTCTTTAGAAGAATTTAGTCAGATATCAGAAGAAAGTCTTAAAAAGCGTTGTAGTGGTATCATGGCTCTACACCTTTTGGCTAAAATAGGAGAGGATTTTACTCCTGAAGAAATGGCAATTTTTGATGATGCAGTTAAAAGAAAATAGAAAATTTATGAATTATTTATTAGATACTAATATTGTTTCTTTAGCACTCAAACAAAATTCCCAAATTCTTCACAAGATTACAATTAGTGAGTCTAAGGAAGAAAAGATTTTTATTAGTTGTATCACCTATTTTGAAATTAGGCGAGGTTTTTTAGCGGTTGATGCACCAAAACAAAGAGCAAGATTTGAGGAATTTTGTCAAGAATATCCGATTATTTTCTTAGATGATTTGGCAATTTTAGAAAAAGCTGCCCAAATTCATGCTAATTTGAGATTAAGGGGTGTACCAATTCAAACTGAAGATGTTTTAATCGCTGCTACTGCTATTCTTAAAGATTTAATTGTGGTTTCTAATGATAGTGATTTGGCCAGAGTTGAGGGTTTAAGTTTAGAGAATTGGCTAGAATTATGATGATTAAATTATTTTTTGGCTGATGTATTTAAAACTGTAGGTTTGGTTAAGCTGTTATTGGGTTTTTCGCATTTGGTCAGGGTGTAAGTGGCGAACTCGCACTTTATCAATCTAACTGTGAGCGATTCCTAGGTCGCGCTTCGCTATCGCACTTTATCAACCAACCGATAAGCGATTCCTAGGTCGCGCTTCGCTATCGCACTTTATCAATCCAACCTACGAGCGATTCCTAGGTCGCGCTTCGCGATCGCCTCGATATAATAGCTAATTTGAGTGGCGGATAACATCAGGCGCATCACCACCAACATATCGCCCCCGTCCGCTCCAACGTGTTCTTATATCCTGCTTTCGTGATAAGCTCACAAATTCTCTACCGCTTTCAGCTTGTTGCTTTTGCAAATCAGCAAAGATAGCTTTCAAGTCATGATTGAATGACCGAGAATACTGTTCACGAATTCTGTGGATCTCTTCCACAATCTCATCATGAAACATAATCAACCTCCTAGAAGTTCATAGGGTGTACAAAGAATCGGCAATTCGTATCCAAAATCAATGCTGATCTCCGCCAATTTTCCCTGAATTTGAGCGTTGGCAATGTGCTTGCAATTCCATGTCAGCAGATAATCCATTCCGTGAACAGTTGCAACTGCGATATGAATAGCATCAACATCGGCTTTTGCTGGAAGGTTGCTGCGACCTAAAAATTACTCTGCTAAATCCAGCACGGATTGGTTTAAGTTGAGTAATGATAGATTGCTAAGGATTTCTAGTCGTTGAGATGCAATTTTGGCATCTCCTTGGGTAGTTTCTTTCAAGACTGCTTGGGATGAGTACAGTTGAAAGTCACTGCGCCGTGTATTCCACCACTCCCTCGTTATCTCAATATTAGCCGCCACAATAATGTCTCTGCTTGGTCGAGCAGTAAGGTAGCCTAAGATACTGGTTTCAATATAGACAGTTTCACTCATACACGGTAGATTGTAAGCTACTTCATTTTAGCTTATATTTTAGGTGCGTTACATTTCATTAATGCACCCTACAAGATCGGCGATTACTAGGTCGCGCAACGCTTACGCACTTTATCAATCTAACCTATGAACGATTCCTAGGTCGCGCAACGCTTACGCACTTTATCAATTTAACCTACGAGCGATTCCTAGGTCGCGCAACGCTTACGCACTTTAGTCAAACCAACCTACGAGCGATCGCACTTTAGTCAAACCAACCTACGAGCGATCGCACTTAACCACAACAGGCGATTCCTACGGAGCTAATAGGGAACACTAGGTTCTAAATCATTGACTCCGTGTGAGGAGAAAATTAAGCGATTATTGATTAGGATTGTTTCGATGGTTTTTTGACTCACCATGAAATATTCAGATGCGTCTTCTATCGCAGATTCCGAGTAGTCGTTATTCAAATAAGTCTGCAAACTATCAAGCGGACAAAGAAACTCTGCCGCAAAAGCTCGCTGATATTTTTGCCTTGATGTTCTGATGTCAGTGCTGGCAAGCCATGATTTTCCAGAGTTACCATAAAACAAATAATCACCAATAAGCCTAGCTAATTCAAATCTTTTGGCAACAGGATGTTTTTTTCTAGGATGATAGTACAATATATCTTTCTTTAATGGAACTGCAACTGAGATAGATTGCCGTTCTGGAGGCTGCCATCCATCATATTCAGATTCCTTTAAACCTAGCAAATCACAAAGGCTTTTGTTAGTGAAAGGTTTTTCTTCGTTGTCAATCTCCTTACGCACAAAGGATGCAATTTCCTTTGCTCGTTGCCAAGGTGCTTTTACCGTCTCTTGATTTATAGGCAAATTACTCCAATTAACTGGCTTTCCTTCTAGTCCAGTAGATTCGATCAGTTCTTTAATTGCGGTGAAAGAAGGTTCGGTTTCTAATGATTCTTTACCGCAAGTAGGAGCTAGTTCAGAAAGCGTTTCATTTCCCATTTGTTCAGCCAGATCAAGAGCATCTTTCACGATCTCATCAGGACATTCATCGGGATCAAATCCCAATTCAGCTTCACGACGACGGTACATTGTTGAATATGGGTCAGATCGTTCTTCTTGGACCTCTTCCCAAAGGTGAGCTAAAGATGTGCCATAAACTTCTGTTTCATGAAGACGGGATATAACAGACTCAATAAATGCTGCTGCTATGCTATCAAATTCAAGGAAGTTCTGGGAGACTGGGTGATCAAGACCATTTATGTATCTGACTGACTGTTTATCAGCAGGATCGGATGGAGTACCCCATATTTGCATAGATTCAGTATCTGAAGCGAATATGACCCTCGGCCAAATAAATCCTTGATTGGATGCAGTTAGTTCATGCGCCATTCTCCAATCAACTGAGGGTTTAATTCCTGCGGGTGGAAGAGGCTCGAAAAGTAATCTCCACCATGAAGATGCCATCCACGATGCCAGGGGATAGGCAGAAACGAAAACCGTAGACTCAATCTTTTGAGACCAAATATCCTGATTCTCAGTCAGATTGACTTCTTCCGCTTGCAAACTAAACATACCCATAGTCTGCTCAATTTCGGGCGAATTATCTCCACTGGGCAACCAGTCAAAATTAAGATTTAGCTTTTTCACTCCGAATCCTCCATTGCTTGATTACCTCTTCATAGAAAGGATCTGTTTTTTGCATAGGATAACCATGATACGACCCTTGCTCAGACGATTCAAGCTGTGCTTCTAGTGGAGTTCCATCATCCATGATAGACCAAACGTTTTTTGGCCAAAACCCTGTAGAGCGATCGCTAACCAAACCCATTTTAATACCTTTCCTTAGCAGAGCTAAAGCTTCCTTTCTAGTGAACACCTTAACGGAGTCACAGAGAGACTTCTTTTTTCTGGGTGAACTAGGAGGTGTAAGGTTAAAATCACCTGGATTCCTTTTATGTTCGGGATTTCCGCCATACTTTGCTTTTGATGCTAGGTCTGAAAGGTGTTGAAAATCACATTCCTCCAAATTAAGCATTTTGCGTTTGTCGTTGAATTTGCCGTTACGTTTTTTCATGAAAATAAAGTATTGGCTCAACCTTAGCACATTTTAGTCATCCGGTAAGTATCTCGCGGCATTTTTAGTTTTAAAATCTCTCTGAATTATACAGAAATTTTCCATATAAAAACAATATTCACAACTATAAACTGCGCTTGTTCTGCCTGTTGTCTAATCATTCTCGCTAATCGTTCCACATTTGCCCCATCTAAAAACATATCAACTTCGTCAAAAGCGTAAAATGGCGATCGCACTTTATCCATCTAACCTACAAGCGATCGCACCTTATCAATCTAACCTACAAGCGATCGCACTTGCTCAATCTAACCTACAAGCGATCGCACTTGCTCAATCTAACTTACGAGCGATCGCACTTTATCCATCTAACCTACAAGCGATCGCACTTTATCCATCTAACCTACAAGCGATCGCACTGATATGATTCTGACTTTCTCTTGAGAAATTACTCCGAAAAAATTGCTTTTGTTCAATTAAAAATAAGGTGCGTTACATTTCATTAACGCACCCTACAAGATCGGCGATCGCACTGATACCAGGAAATATACGGGGTTCGCTGTTTTTTAGGTAAGCTTGACTTTACGATAGTTTTAAATCTCACACTGTTAAATCAGTATTCATACAGTTGATACTGTTTTAAAAAGCAACCTATTTTAGTTATAATGTTATTTGAAGTGCTAACTCATTCATATTAAAAAAGTGCTTTATAGTACAAATATACTTAAAATATAAATTGTCTATGTCTGAAAAGTAAACATTTTGATTGATGAAGTTTTGAGGGAATTTATGGCATCTAAAGGTCAATTACAAACAATTCTAATGGAAAAATATGGAATTAATAAAAATATCAGTGCTGCGTTGAATAAAGAAGAGTGTGAACAAATTATTGACATTCTTGATAGTGAACCTATAACAGTTAAGTTAATTGAATCATTTGCTGAAAAAAATGCTGGTCTTCGTAAAAACAATGCTTCCCTTGGAAGTAGACGTTATCACGCTGAAACAAAACTTTCATCTTTACAATCTGAATATTTAGAACTGCAAGAATCTATTAAAAATATAGAACTACTAAAATCAGAATCATCTTTACGGAAGCAAGAATTACAACAGGAAACTAGAAAACTAGAAGAGGATATTCAACAAGTTACAACAGAAAATAAAAATCTCAAAACTCAATTAGAATTATTAAATCAGAGTAACCAAAATTTAACTAATGTGAATTTGCAATTAGAAAAAGAAAATGAAGAATTAAAATTATTAGAAAATGAATTATTCTTGTTGCAAAAAGAATACAGAGAGTTACAAGAATCTATTGAGAACATAGAAATATTAAAATCAGAATCAGCTTTACGGAAGCAAGAATTAGAACAGGAAACAAGAAAATTAGAGGAAGATATTAAACGCATTACGAAAGAAAATAAAAATCTGAAAACTAAAGTAAATACATTAAGTTCTAATAATCAAGAGTTAACTGAAGCTAATAGTCAACTACAAAAAGATAATAGACATTTGAAAAATATAGTAGATCAAATCAGACTTCAATTAACAATCAATATGAATAGTTTATTGAGATTACAAGATAGTGAGATTCGGAAAGGTTTAATCAAGTTATTACAATCCATACAGGGTTAATTATTTCTTATGCTTAATTATAGAAATAAGAGAAATTTTCAAGGGATGAGTTATCGTGAACTGCAAAAACATAACTCACAAAATAGAATTAAATTATCTCCAGCAGATCAAAAATGGTTAAAAGAAAATGGTTATAAAAATCTTGGTTGGGATAATGTGATTAATCTCCATAACACCATTCAAGATTTTTTAGTAAAGTATCAGGTAGAAGATTTAACCCTAGAAGAATTATTTTTAGAAGCGGATCGTATTGGTAATAAATATCTGACGGAGGATGAAATACAAGATTTTCACCAAAAACTAGCAAAAGAACTTAATGAACTTTCAGAGGAGATAGATAAACAATTTCCCCAGACAGAAATGGAAATTATTGATTTTAGTCAAAATGCTAAATTTAAACCTACAAAAAAGCGCAATCAAAAAACATATAGAACTATAAAATTATAGGAATAATAAATATGAGCTTAGAAAATAAAGATATTGGGGAATTATTTAAACTTGCAGATAAAATTGGTAAAAAGAGATATCATAAACTGACTGAGCAAGATTTTGATAATTACAGAAAATTTGACAACTGGAGATATATTAATGGTGATTCAGAATGTGGAACAACTGAGGAAAGTAAAATATGGGTAAGAGATAATTCCGATTATTATTGTCCAATTTGCGATGATAAATACAGAGAGGATAATGGAAGAAGTATTGATCATAAGTTACCAAGATCACAATATCCTTGGTTATCATTAGATTTTCAAAATTTATGGGTCATTTGTCGAAATTGTAATTTGGAAAAAGGAGAAATGCACTGGTATGAATATGAACTTTATATTTTTACAAAATATCCCGAAATTTATCCTTTTATAAAATCTGTACGTCCTAAAAGTTTGCTTCAGTCTTTAAAGGAATAAACTAATTTAAGTAAATAGCGATCGCTTCACAATTATTCATCTTACGCAATCCTGCGGACTGTTTCAATGGTCAGACGATTGCAACTTAATACCCAAAACCTGAGTATACGCGCCTCTAGCCTGAGTCACCCCAATTGTCCGCTGTGCTGATTCTATCATCGGACGGCGCAAACTCACAACTATAAACTGTGCCTGTTCAGCCTGTTGTCTGATCATTTTCGCTAATCGTTCCACATTTGACCCATCTAAAAACATATCAACTTCATCAAAAGCATAAAATGGGGAGGGACGATAACGTTGTAGGGAGAATATAAAACTTAATGCAGTTAAGGATTTCTCTCCCCCAGACATAGAAGCAAGCCGTTGGACGGGTTTTCCTTTGGGGTGTGCGACTAGGTTTAAACCACTGTTAAAGGGGTCTTCAGCATTATCTAGTTGTAAATAACCGTCACCATCGGAAAGAATAGCAAAAATAGATTGGAAATTCTCATTTACTGCGTCGAAAGCTTCTTTAAATGCTTTTTGTCGGAGGGTGGTAAAGTTTTCAATTCTTAATAATAATTCTGTTCTTTCACCTTCCAAAGTCTCTAATTTTTCGGTGAGTTCTTGGAGACGACCTTGGACTTTATCATATTCTTCTAAAGCTAACATATTTACAGGTTCCATTGCCTGTAATCGTTTGCCTATAGTCCGCAATTCTTTTTGTAAGTCTTCTAAATCAACTTTCGCAGGAACTTCTGGTAAAGGATTGGGTAATTCTGCACCTAAATCTCGCAATTGGGTTTGTAATGCTGTTAAATCTTCCCGGCGTTTTTCTTGGGTTTCTTGCAGTTTCTCAATTTCCCATTGTAATTGTTGTTGACGCAATAGGAGCGATCGCAATTCGGTTTCTGCTGTATCTCGATTTTTCTTTTCTTCCCCTAAATTCTCTTCTAATTGACCCAATTTAGCCTGAATTTCGGTAATTAAATTATTCAATTCTTCAACTTGACTATTAACTGTTGCTTGTTGCTGTTTTCCTGTGGTTTCTTCTTGTTGATATTGAATAACTCTGGTTTGGGATTCTTCTATTTTTTCTTGTAATCGTTGTTGTTGATTTTCGAGATTTTTTAATTGTTGTTGAACATCTCTTAACGCAGTTTCCCGTTGTTGTAATTCCTGTTCTTGGGTTTTAATGATAGCTTGGATTTGTTGCCATTCGCTAGGAGTTTGGGAAGATTCCAACTCAGCTAGAGTATGTCTCAATTGTTGTAATTGAGTTTCTTGTTCTGGTAATTCCCGATTTAAAATTCCTAACCGGGATTGTGCAGATGTGAATTTTTCCGTATTTTGGGAAAGTTGAGAACGAGTATTTTCTAACTGCGTTGTTAAACCTTTAATCTCTTTCTTTAACTGTTCTAAATATAATTGTTGTTCTCTACGTCCTTGACGTGCTTCCGTTAATTCTAAAGTTAATGTTTTAGTGCGAGTTGCTAAAGTAGAAATTGCTTCTCCGCAACGCTCTAAAATCCGATCAATATCTATTAAGCGAGTTTTTAAATTAGTGACTTCCTGAGATTCTCCAGCTTCACCGCTATCAAACCGCAAAGATGAACGTTGATTACCACTACCACCAGTCATTGCACCGCTAGTTTCTAATAATTCCCCTTGTAAAGTGACTATCCGATATAGTCCCATATTTTTCCTTGCTTGGGCAAGAGTCGCAAATACTACCGTTGCACCAAAAACATAGGCAAATACATCATGATAACGGCGATCGCACTCTACCAAATCTACCGCATAACTGACAAACCCATCGGCTAAACGCAAAGTTGCATCTTGGGTAAATTTCGGTACTTTGATCTTGTTTAAGGGTAAAAAAGTTGCCCTTCCCGCCCGTTTTTGTTTTAACAGTTCAATTCCCGCCGATGCCACACTATCATCTTCCACTACAATATGCCCTAAACGCCCACCGCCAGCCATTTCTAAAGCTAATTGATATTTAGGATCTACCTTACCTAATTGCACGACTAAACCGCACAAACCGGGCATTTCTGACTGTAAAATTACTTTACTGGCTTGTGTTCCTTGGATCTCTTGTTGTGCCTGGGTTTGTGCTTCTAATTTATCTAGTTGACGTTGTTTGTCCCGTTGTTCTTGTAAAAGTCGTTTTTGGGTATCTTGTTGAATTTGTAACTCTTGTTCCGTCGCAGGGAGATTTTCGGCTAAATTTTGAATAGGTTGGGTAGAAGCATTAAATTCTGTTTCCAAACGCCCGTATTCAGCTTGTTTTTGGGCTAATTCCGGTTCTAAAGTTGCAATTAATTGAGACTGTTCAGAAATCAGTTGTTGTAATTGAGTATTCCGTTCCTGTAATTGCGCTTGTTCTGTGCGTTGGGGTTCGAGAATATGCAATAAAGATTCAATTTGCCGATTTAAATCGGTTTGTTGTTGTACCCAAGCATCCGTAGCACTGGCAATTTCCGCAGCAGCTTGACGAGAAGATTCTAAATTTTCTTGGGCTTTATCTCTTTCTGTTTGTAGAGATGTGACATTCAACATTTCTACATTTTGTTGTTTTTTAGCTTCCTCTAAAGCAAGTTGATATTGGTGAATTTCTTGATAAGTTTGATTTAACCGCCTTGTAGATTCTTGAATAGATGTTTCCAATTCCCGCTGTTGGCGTTGGAGTTGTTTCCGTTCCGCTTCCTGAGTAGCGAGATTAGACTGAACAGCAAGAACTTCCTCCTCACCCAAAGCCTTCACACGGAGATTTAGCTGATCTAATTCAGTAGTCTTCTGATTAATTTGGGAATTAGTTGTACTTAGTTGAGTAGTAAAATCACTGAAATTGCGATCGCCCTCTTGAACTTGTGCCACCAGTTTTTCCTGCTGTGCTTGGAGAGAACGCCAAGATAACACCGCTTCCCAGGATTGTTTTTGGATAAATTCAATTCGCAACAATTGATACTTTTCCGCCTTAGCCTTATCTTGAGATAGGCGATCGCATTGTCCACTTAACTCAGTTTGAATAATCCGACAACTATCTTCCTTATCCTTCACCTCATCTAAAGTAGACTTAGCCTGGACAATTTTCCGATCATAAGTCGCCACCCCAGCCAACTCATCAATAATTTCCCGACGTTCCCGCGCATTCATGGAAATGATGCTGGTAACATCCCCTTGCAATACTACATTATACCCTTCAGGATAAATCCGCAGTTCCTCCAAATCCTCATGTAACTCAGACAGAGTACAAGCCACACCATTAATATAATAATTCGACGTATACCCCCCCTGCTGAGACACCCGCAAACGGCGAGTCACACTCCACTCAGAGGATTTTGGATTTTCTTCCCCGACCTCCCCAACCTCCCCGACTTCCCCGACTTCCCCGACTTCCCCCACCTCCTCCCTTTGCGCCTCTGCGCCTCTGCGAGAGACATCCGAAATATCAAAAGTCACAGTTACACTAGCTTCCAGCGCTGAACGCCCCTTATGTTTTTGGGCATTATTCACCAAATCCGGTAAACGTTCCGCCCGCATACCCTTAGAACTAGCCAGTCCCAAGCAAAACAGCAACGCATCAAGAATATTTGATTTTCCAGAACCATTTGGGCCAGATATGACGGTACACCCCGGTAGGAGAGGAACAGCAGTAGTCCCACCGAAGGATTTAAAATTGGTAAGTTCAACGCGCTTGACGTATACCATGAGTCACTGGTTAACTGGAAAAGAGGTTAAGTAAACAAGTGTACCAATTATTTATCCTTTCGTGACTAGGAAAGAGGGGAAATTTGGTAATTGATATGCTGTGGGTTCTGGGTATTTAATTGGTCATACTCTAAATGTATGGCGACAATATATTTTAAACGAACCACAGAGACACAGAGGACACAGAGGGAAATACAAGGGGGTTGTTTACATCTGGTTTAAAATTGCTATATGTTAAGTTGCTCATAGATGTATTTATGGAAATTCAAACGCCAGATTGGGTTAAACACGCGGTTTTCTATCAAATCTTTCCTGATAGATTTGCCAGAAGTCAACGTTCCCGTGACAGTTTCTTAAATAATAGCAATTTGGAAGCCTGGGATGCACCACCTACTCTCCAAGGTTACAAAGGTGGTGATTTATGGGGGGTGCTGGAAGAATTAGACTATATCCAAAGTTTAGGGGTGAATGCAATTTACTTTACACCCATTTTTCAATCTGCTAGTAATCATCGTTATCATACCCATGATTATTACCAAGTTGATCCGATGTTGGGGGGAAATCAAGCTTTGCGAGAATTAATAGATGCAGCCCATTCACGAAATATGAAAATAGTTCTCGATGGCGTATTTAATCATTCTAGTCGAGGCTTTTTCTTCTTCCATGATGTGTTAGAAAATGGTTCTAATTCCCCTTGGGTAAATTGGTTTAAAATTCAAGATTGGCCGCTTGCCCCTTATGATGGTAGTTTACCCGCTAATTATGATGCTTGGGCGGGGATTCGCTCTTTACCAACCTTTAATCATGATCATCCAGATGTTAAAGAATACATTATGGAAATTGCTGAATATTGGTTAGAATTTGGCATTGATGGTTGGCGGTTAGATGTGCCTTATGAAATTAGAACTCCGGGTTTTTGGCAGGAATTTCGCCAACGAGTTAAAGGTATTCATCCTCATGCTTATATTGTCGGTGAGGTTTGGACAGATGCCCGTGAATGGCTTGATGGAACGCAATTTGATGGGGTATTGAATTATTTATTTAATGAGGCTGCCATTGCCTTTGCAGTAGGCGATCGCATCGTATTAGAATTAGTAGAATCTCAGAGTTATTATCCCTATCCTGCCCTAGATGCGGCTGGTTATGCAGCCAAAATTCACCGCCTTTTAGAATTATATCCTTGGGAAATCCAACTAACTCAATTAAACGTCCTCAGTAGCCATGATACAGCCAGATTAATTAGTATTGCTGATGGTGATCAAGCAAGTGTAGAATTATGTAATCTGCTGTTATTTACTTTTCCTGGTGCCCCTAGTATTTATTATGGTGATGAAGTTGGTTTACCTGGAGGCATAGATCCAGATTGTCGCCGTGTTTTCCCCCTAAAATCTGATTGGAATCAAGACATTTTAAATACTCACAAACAATTAATTTCTATTCGTCAAAATTACCCGGCTTTGCGAATTGGTAATTATCAAGTTCTTTATGCAGTAGGAACAGTTTATGTATTTGCACGAACTCTAGAAAGTGAAGAATTAATTATTGCTGTGAATGTGGGAAGTGAATCTATCACAGTGAATATAGATTGTCGTAATTTGCCAAATAAACCACATCAAGTTTTATTCGGCAATGGGGAAATTACATGGAAAGATAACAATGTTTCTTTAACTATTCCTCCCCGTAGCGGCTTGATCTGCGGATAAGAGGATGTTTGAAAACTGGTATTTTATAGCACTGAAACGACCAAATATCCTGCGTACAGATGATGGTTAATTTGTACAGTGCGTAAGTCCTATTGTCTATGAATTTTCAATTTTTAATTGTTGAAGGTTGGGTGTGATTTTGGAATAAAGGGCGCACAATTAAATACCCAGCCGCAAAACCAGTTATCATGATGAATATAATAGTTACTATGAGCCACCAACCATTTAATCCTTTACCCTCAGACTGAGATTGGGGATAGTAGCGAACTTCCTGTTCTTCTATAAATACTGTTTCTGATCCTGGCAAGTTTATATTCGTCCTTGGTGCGGCGGACTCCTGACGACGGTTTTGAGGAGGGGTTGGTTTTGTTGCTGTTTTCGGTCGGGGACGATTTGTTTGCGGACGCGGAGATAATGTGGTAACAGTTGGCTTATGTGTGTGTTTTACCTCGTGATCATGGTCAGGTGTCGGCTGAGGTTGAGGCGGATATTTAACTTCATGATCAGATGGAGATGATGCGGGAGAACTGGGTGATGATGTACTAACTAGCTTTTGCAGTTCTAAGCAAGACTGAATCACTTTAGTAATTTCTTGACGCAGTTGTTGGTTTTCCTGGACTAGTTTCTGATTATGACTGGTAATAACATCCAATTTGGATTGGACTGCTTGTAACTCCACTGTCAACTCTCGATAAACACAAAGGGGAACAGAAGGGGAGTAACTGTTAGGTAGTTGGTTGTAGTAAGATTCTGTAGTTGTTTTCATGGAGATTTTAGTATCAAAATACGGTAGCTAGAGTGAGGGTACACAACACCAGAATATAATTATTTATGAGATTATGCCCAAGAATAATAGAAAAATGCACAAAAGGCAAAGACGGGGAAAAATATCAGGAGTTGAGAATAAAAAAAGAAGCGAGAAGGGTTAAATAATGAAAACTATCAGTATATTAACTGATTTATGTGATTAATACAACATTTAATCAATAAATTTATTTGATCAATAATTCGGAAATCGGAAAAAGTGTCCTCCTGGTCCTTGTCCTTTGCCATTCCTGTTCCCTTACCACACAAGTAAATTCACAGAATCAAACCGGATTCCTATAGTTCCGACTTCTTAACACCTACCTCCCATCTTTTACCTACCTGCTGAATTTGCAAAGAATTACAAGAATGTAAAAACTTCACAAAACTACCACCAATCTGCAATTGTTTTATTTGTTCCGTAATCGGTTGACCATATTGCTGATAAAACTTACTACCCAAAATACTAATATCCACAAATCGCCGATTATCTGATTTACTTAAATCTATCAAAATATTTTTGATTGCTTGTTCTAAATCTGCGGCAGAACTAATAGCAGATAATCCGCTTGATATTGTAGCTTGTACATGATCTTGACCATCTCCCGACTGGATTTGTTGATGTTCAAAGATTGTGACATATAATTCAGATTTTTCATCAATTTGATGAATGACAATCTCAGATGGATAGTTAATAAATACATCCTTGGCTTTTTTGCCAGGAAAATGATGAGCAATAATTTGACTAATAGTTAATTGATGTTTGCCTTTAAATAATTTAGACAGAATCGAAAGTTTCACCCAATAACTAGCAGTTTGCTTTTGTTGTAATTTAATCAAGCCCTTGATTTGAAAAATAAACTGTTCTATAGAAGGTATTTCTGGCACAGGTTTCAGAGAATAATTAACAGTTTCACTGGTTGCACTATTAAATACCTTAATATTTTCTCCATGTTGACTAACTTGATAAACTAATATCCCATTTTGCTGTAACGTATTACATAAGTTGGTCATTACCTTATCTGAGGAACAAACAAACACTTCCTTAACATTAGGATAGCGTTCATGAATAGAAGAACCCACCGCAATCATTTTCCCATCAGCATTATCTCTACCAGCAGGAACATGAATTAAATCATAGCCACGTTCATGTAATTCTACATCCAATTTTCCGCGATTTGACCAATTAGCAAAAGCAATTTTAACTTGTACAGGAGAATGACAAATTGTAGTTAAAAACTTTTCAGTATTCGTGTTCAGTTGTAGGTTTTCTGCATCTAAAAGTAAAATAGTTATATTTACAGACTGTCGTTGGAGTAAATGATTAGCATTTACATCAATATTTTCGGAATTTAACTGCTCAATATCAGATATTAAATCTGATATTATTTGTGAATTAAAAGCTGCGGGAACAAGCACTGCTTTAAGTGATGATTGCAGTTTTTGTAATAATTCATCCCAGCTTTGAGTTTGGCTGAGTATAGCTCTAAATTTTGCACTCAAAGCCGATTTATTTGTAGATATTTGCCAGTTAATAGTTCGATATTTTGCAATCAATAATTCCGGTTGCTGTTGTTGAATAGCAATAATTGATTGACAAATCTCGACAGAAATTTTTTGTAGTAAGGCAGAATCATGATAGGACATAGCTTACATCGTACAGTAGAGCATCCTGGGCGTAAAGTCTGAAGTCTGAAAATATACTTTTCCAAAATTTAACCTTCAGTAACTTCTATAACTTTAACTGTTACCTTACCTTGTGCCAACTGAATCACTAAATTTTCTCCTATAGTTAATTCTGATACAGAACGAGGAATTACACCATTTTCTGTTATCACTACCGCGTAACCACGCTGTAATACAGATTGAGGGTCAATAATAGCCAATTTTTGGCGTAACATTTCTAAGTGTTGGCTGGCTTGTTGTAATTTTCCCGTTGTTACTTGTAATAATTGCCGCTGTTGCCAAGATAACTTGTCTCTTTCCTGTTCTACTTGTCTATCTAGGCGCAATTGACGCAACCGATGTTTTAATCCTTGAAGTTGCTTTTCCCTAGCTGCTAATGATGAATTGACGGCTGTACACAAGCCGATAATTCGCTGTTGGTGTTGAATTTGTAAATCAGACAGTGACGGGACAACTGTTTCCGCTGCGGCTGTTGGTGTATGTACCCATGAATCAGCAACTAAATCTGTTAAGGATTCATCCCTTTGGTGTCCAATTCCTGTTATTATTGGTATTGGACAATTAGCAACAGCCATAACGACTCTTTCATCATTAAAACAAGCTAGTTCTTCAACAGCACCACCACCTCTGGATAAAATTAATACTTCCGCACGACCATCTTTTTTGACTCTTTCAATGGCTTTAACGATAGATGCTGGTGCTTGTTCACCTTGCACTGTCGCGGGAGAAAATAAGATGTGTAAGCCGGGATATCTATGTTTGAGGGTTTTTTGAATATCACCCCAAGCCGCTGCTGTTGGGGACGTAACGACAGCGATAATTTGTGGATGTGAGGGAATATATTTCTTTCTATATCAAATAGTCCTTCAGTCTGTAAGCGATTTTTTAGTTGTTGATAGCGTAACGCCTGTAAACCTACACCCGCAGGTAAGGCTTGCCACACTGTTAATTGATACTCTCCCCGTTGTGGATAAATGCGAATACTGCCTAAAATAATTAACTGTTCGCCAGCCACAGGCATTTGTGCCAATTTTGGTACTTGACTTTTCCAAGCTACGCACTTAATAGAGGCTGTACTATCCGTATCTTTTAGTGTAAAAAATAATCCACTTTGGTGATGATTGGCGCTGGAAACTTCCCCAGTTACCCACACTTGTCTGAGAATTTCATCTTGTTCTAAGAGTAATTTTAGGTAGTCGGTTAATCCAGTTACGGAAAGGGCGGTATTAGGAAAGTCAAAGATCATCCGATTTTAGATTTTGGATTAATTCTACTAAGAGAACTCCACAAAAAAGATGAACTGCTTGCAGCAGCCCTTCGCTATCCAACCTTGTGGGATGTGGGATGGGCATCTTGCCCGTCCTTGTATTTACAGTGCTTGAGGAGGCATTCCCTGATAATATATTTCTATATCTTTGAAAATAGGTTACTATGACTACTGAAACGACTACTGGTGCTGATGCTATTGATCAAGCGATCGCCAAAGGAATTGATTTTGATGGCTCTCCTATTCCCACAGCCAAGTTAGAATTGTACAGTCAGGTCATGGGGTTAGAAGCCAATAGACAACGCAGCGGTGTCTCCAATACCATGCGTTCTCGCATCGTTCGGATTGGTGCTAAACATATCCCCCAAGCTGAACTTGATCAAAAGCTGATTGAAGCTGGTTTTGCACCCTTAAAAGAAAAGGAAGTTGCTTTTTTCTACGGTGGTAAGTAAAAGACAAAGAATTCCGTGCAAAAGTCAGATCCCCGACTTCTCTAAGAAGTCGGGGATCTGGTGGTTTATAGTAAACCTAAAGATATCTAGAATAAATTTCAGTTCTAGTGAGAAATTCTGCTAATTTATAAATAATTGGTTAAGCTACGAAGATTTTTAGATCAAGAAACCAAGTCAACCAGGTAATTTATCGTCATATCAACATTCACGTTTCAGGGGTTCTGGTAATGGATATTACGACGCTGCTAATTGTTTGGTTAGTAACGGCTGTTAGTTTGTGGATTATTAGTAAATTACCTTTAGGAGTGGAAATTGATTCTCCTGAAAAGGCAATTTTTTCCGCCGCAGTTTTAGGTATTATTACAGCGCTAGTTAAGCCAGTTCTCAAGGTTTTGTTTGTGATACCAAATTTAGCCACCTTTGACTTATTATCTGGTATCTTTACTTTCATGATTGCTGTTGCTTGTTTTAGTATTGCTGCTTGGTTAGTAGATGGTTTCCGGTTACGTTTTGGCATTTGGAGTGCAATTTTAGGTGCTTTTGCGCTTACTCTTGTCAATAACATTATCTACAAATTATTAGGTGTTTAATTGGTAACTGGTAATTGGTAATTGGTAATTGGTAATTGCTTACTATCACCTATTCGTTATATTATCAATACGAATAATTAAGACATCTGATTTCCGAAAGTTAACTGGGGATTAATCTCTGCAAAATCTGTTTCACAACTATCCCAGTCCAATCAATATTGGCTGCTGTTGTCTGTTTTCCTAAAGTTAATCTAATTGAGATTTATCTAACGTCCAAATTTTACTCATCAAAGGTTGGTGGAAGATCAAATAATGAAAGAGAATCTGTTATTAAAAAGACATTTTTTAAATTATCTTGTTCTAAAAATTCAAGGGCATTTTCTATAGTATTGAACTCAAAAACTTTGACTTCTCCTAGACTTGAAACAATTTCAACAACAATTTTCTTAATCTGTCGCTCAATTGATTCATTTAAGATATTTTCAATTAGTAAAATTAACTGTTCTTCTATTAAACCCACCATTTTTCTTCCTATTAAAGCTCTTTGTTCATAGGTGAGGTTATTGTATTTATACCAAGCATCTCTTGCCTTGATTTTTTCTTTTTCTCCCCAACAGAATTCAATCCCTACTTCCAGGAGTAATGTACAAATAAATTCAAATGGGATGAAAAATAAGTTTATATCATTGCTTCTCATCATAGCTTGTGATGAGCCACTCCAACTGCCTGCTAAAACAGCTATGGAACTTCTTATGCTATGGTATCGTCGTCTGACAGCAGAATGGGCGTTACAAATCCAACTTGCTTTATCTCGATTATGTTTTTTGTATCTTATATATTTTGATTCAAATAAAATTAATGGCTGCATCTTTTCATTAGCAAAAACACCATCAATATCATATTCATTCCCATAGTTATCTGACATTAATAGCTTCTTCGCTTTTGTGCCACTTTTTGTGTTTCTTACGCCAGAAGTTAAATAATGACAACCATATAAATCTGCTATTTCAATTAGGTTTTCTTCAAGTGCCTTTTCCATAGATGCACCAATAGCTTCACCTATAGCACTACCAAAATTTTCAACCGACATATATTTTTCTAGCATTATTGTTTATCCAAAATTATTATTGATTCCTGTAGGGCAATATTGTGTCGCTGAGGATTATCTTTCCACTTATCTCCTCGCTTCCTTAATATCTCCATTTTATAGTTACCAAAACCAATAGAAACTCCAATTTCACCAATTAATTTATCGGTAGGAATATGTATACCATAGGGGGCTGAATCTCCCAACACAAATAATGCTTTTGTATTAGGTTTTAAAACCCTGTAAATATCTTTGATGATTTTATACATATCATTAAAATATCCAATTATCATGAGATCATAACTCTTTTTTCCGCCTTTAAATTTTCTCAATTGAGCTAGTTGATATGCAGAATTTTGAATAAAGTCCGTAATTTTATCACATTCTTGTTTAAATTCATCCAACAAAATGTATCGAGAATCTCCTCGTAATATTTGAGTGGTTGCTGATGTTATTAGCTTGGTACGAAAATTGTCTGATATATCTTTCCAATTCTTAGCCTCACCCCAAAAATATAATTCTAACCTTGTTCTGTCTGCATAATCAAAATTATTGAGATAAGGAGGTGAAGTAAATACATAATCTACAGATTGATCTTCGATAAACATTTTTGTATTTCTTGAATCTGCATTAAAAAGATTATGCGTTGATTTATCATAATTTTCAGATGAGCTTTGTTTTATATTTCTAATATCTTGTAGCATCTGATATGATAACTTGATGAACTCTACCAGAACTTCTTTATCGGTAGAAGTTGGTTTCAATTTTTTAGGTGCTATGTAAGGCCACCCTGTAGCTGCGCTAGATACATCTCTAAGTAATGCTGTAATAACAACATAGAAAAAGTTAAATACTGGTTCTGATAATTCTTCAGTCTCCAAAATCATCTTGAGTAGATAGAGTTTTTCAAGAGTGTTTTTTGAGTAACATTTAATCACCAGTTCAGGAAAAAAGTTTTCAATACTAAATCCTTTTTTATTTATAATTTCATCTAATTTTTCAATGAATATCTTTTCTACTTTCTTTATAAAAAAGACAGCTTCTTGATAATTTATTTCCCAATTCATTTTTGCTTGTGCAATTTTGTATACAAAGGGATGAGCCTCTACACCAAATGAAGAGATTCCCAGGTTCTTACAAGTTAAATTTGTCGTACCAGATCCCATAAATGGATCATAAACAATCATATCTGAAGTAACACCAAAACGCTGGATTGAATGAGTTACAGCTTTATAAGAGAAGCCGGCAGGATAAGTGAACCAACGATGAACAGGTGCTTTTAAACTATCCTTAAATGTACCCCAATTTTCAATTTCATTCTTACTATCTATATCTTCGATTTCGGGGAACAAACTTAACTGCTGAGTAGTTTTCATCTGGGAATTTATTAGTAAATGAATTATCCAAATAAAAAAGGTAAGTTGGGTTTTTAATCAATTAACTCAATCAGGCAAACCAATTTTCCTTGGATATTTAGTTATATGATTATACATCATATCTAGCATTGATTGATAAAAATCGAGCAAATCAGCAAAATTCTTCTCCGTTGTATTATAAACTTAATTATCCTCTCCTTGGTGGATTTAGTTTTTTAACTAACTTATTAATCTCTGCAAAATCTGTTTCATAACTATCCCAGTCCAATCAATATCGGCTGCTGTTGTCTGTTTTCCTAAAGTTAATCTAATTCCACACAAAGCTGCTTTGGGAGAATATCCCATAGCTAACAAAATGGGACTAGGGTTTAATTTGCCACTATTGCAAGCCGCACCAGCACTAATACCAATTCCGGCTAAATTTAACTGTCTTACTAAGGTTTTACCGCTGATTTTTTCTCCGTCGGCTGCTTCTAAATAAAAGCTGAGATGATGGGGTAAACGATGAATTTTGTCACCTGTGGGTATTAAACCCGGAACATCTGCTAAAATGGCAAAAAGGCGATCGCGCAGTAGGATCAATCTCTCTCTTTCCGTCTCTAATTCCTGTGCTGCTAACTCCGCAGCTACTCCAAATCCAGCAATAGCGGGTGTTGCTTGCGTCCCTGAACGCAGTCCGTTCTCCTGTCCACCCCCACCCAGCAGCGGCATTAATGCCACTCCAGAACGCACATATAACGCCCCTGCACCCAAACCACCATAGATTTTATGACTAGATAGACTCAATAAATCTACAGGTAATGTTTGCACATCTATGGGTAAACGTCCAGCAATTTGCACTGCATCTGTGTGAAATAAAGCACCGTGTTTTTGAGTAATTTTTCCCAATTCTCCAATTGGTTGGACTGTTCCCACTTCACTTTGTCCATAAATCACAGATACCAACACGGTGTTATCTCGCAAAGCTGCGGTTAAATCTGCGGGGTTAACTCTTCCGTAATGATTTACACCCAAACGGGTAACTTCCCAACCCCAATTTTCTAACATTTTCGCCGGTTCAGAAATGGCGGAATGTTCTACACTGGAAATGATCAGATGTTGGGGAGTATTGTAACATCGCGCCACCCCCATAATTGCTAAATTATCTGCTTCCGTTCCTCCAGAAGTGAAAATAATTGATTCGGGAACAGCGTTAATTAATCCTGCAACTTGCATTCTCGCAGTTTCTACAACCAATGCGGCGCGGTTGCCCCATTCATGTAAACTGGAAGGATTACCCCACTGTTGTGTTAGGATTTCTTGGATAATTGCGATCGCTTCTGGACGAGTGGGAGCAGTTGCACTGTAATCTAGATATATTTGCATAGTCTTGTTTTTATTTCGCGCAATCTCTCTTAGAGATCCCGCAGGGTAGACGCAAAGGAGCAAAGGCGCAGAGGAAGAAAGAAATTCAGAATGTGATATAAATACATTAAAATCTCTGTAATTTACTTTTATCAAGTTACTGTGTTTATTTTCCCACAAGTTCGCTATTTTTCTTATGTTTTTTTATTGCTATTCACTCTGACTGGTTGTGAACAAGTCCAATCATCAAACCAGCGTTTAGCACCATTACCCCAAGATCCTTTAATTCAAGTTTACTTCAATAATTCCCAATCTTCAGAATATCAAGAAACCTATCGTCAGCAAACCCGGTTAGGGGATGATTTAGAAAAGCAGATTGTTGATACTATTTCCCAAGCTAAATCTACTGTGGATATAGCTGTCCAAGAATTGCGTTTACCAAGAGTTGCCCGAATATTAGCACAAAAACAAAAATCTGGCGTAAAGATTAGGTTAATCTTAGAAAGTGATTATTCTCGTCCTTGGAGTAGTTTCACTTCCACAGAAATAGCTAAATTAGAAAAAAGAGAACAAGAACGATATAAGGAATTTCGGAAATTTGTGGATATCAATCAAGATAATCAAATCACACCAGCGGAAATTAGTCAACGGGATGGGTTAGCAATTATTCAAAATGCCCAAATTCCTTGGCTAGATGATACCGCTGATGGTTCAAAGGGTAGTAGTTTAATGCACCATAAATTCGTTGTTGTTGATCATCGTTTTGTGGTTATTACTTCTGCAAATTTCACCTTAAGTGATACCTCTGGAGACTTTACAAATCCTAGCAGTTTGGGTAATGCCAATAATTTATTAAAAATTGATAGTTCTGAATTAGCAACTTTATTAACAGAAGAATTTAATATTATCTGGGGTGACGGAGTAGGAGGAAAACCAGATAGTAAATTTGGAGTTACAAAACCTGTTCGTAACCCACAAACAATTACATTGGGGAATAGCAAAATTACAATTCATTTTTCTCCAACATCTCCTACTGAACCTTGGAGTAATTCCAGTAATGGGTTAATTGCCAAAACCTTATCTGCAAGTTTAAAAACAGTTGATTTAGCATTATTTGTATTTTCCGATCAACAACTTGCCAATATTCTCGAAGAACGTCATCATCAAAATGTCCAAATTCGGGCTTTAATTGCACCACAATTTGCCTATCGTCCCTACAGTGAAGCTTTAGATATGATGGGATTTGCTTTAAGTGATAACTGTAAATATGAAGTTGATAACCGTCCTTGGAAAAATCCCATTTCTACCGTCGGAGTCCCAATTTTAGCTAAGGGTGATTTATTACACAATAAATTTGCAGTCATTGATAGCCAAACCGTAATTACAGGTTCACATAATTGGTCAGAAGCAGCAAATAATGGCAATGATGAAACATTAATAGTGATTGAAAATCCTACAGTAGCAGCACATTATCAAAGAGAATTTAATCGCCTTTATGGTCAAATAAAACCTGGTCTACCAGCAAATGTTAAATCTAAAATAGATGCAGAAGTTAAAAAATGTCCTCAAATTAAACAACCATCATCTTTCGTAAATCCAATTACCACTAAAATTAATCTCAATACAGCAAGTCAAGCAGAATTAGAAACTCTTCCTGGTGTGGGTGAAAAGTTAGCCGAAAGAATAATTATAGCCCGTCAACAGCAAAAATTTACTTCTTTACAAGATGTTGATAAAGTACCAGGAATTAGTGAAAAAATGTTGGTAAGATGGGAAGGAATGATCACATTAACCGCAGATTAACGCATATACGGATAATCATGTTACCATTAACGAAATTTTACGATAAATTGAATGGGGCGATCGCCCAAAATCAGAGTTTACTATTTATAGGACTAGATCCTAATCCAGAAATGCTCCCTGAACGATATTCCCAGAAATCACATTCCAATAGTTTGATTGATAGTCTGTGGGATTGGTTGGAATTTACTATCTCCCAAACCACTGATTTAGTATGTGCCTATAAACCAACTCTGGGATTTTACGCAGCTTTAGGTATTCCGGGATGGGAATTACTACAACGAACTTTAAAAGCTATTCCCGCCCACATTCCGATTATATTAGATGCTAAACATAGCGATCTTAATACTAGCACAATTTTCGCTAAAACTGTTTTTGAAGAATGGCAGATTGATGCGATTACATTGAGTTCTTATGCAGGACAAGATCACGTAGCCCCCTTTTTAGTTTATCCCGATAAAGCCGTTTTTATTTTGTGTACAACTTCTAATCCGTCTGCGGCAATTTTACAGCAATACCCTACAGCCGAATCACCTTTTTATTTACAAGTAGTCAAAGAAGCAAAAAACTGGGGAACACCTGAACAACTAGGTTTAGAAGTAGGAACTATTCAGCCAGATATTTTAGCAAAAATTCGCAAAGAAGCACCAGAAAGAGTAATTTTAGCCCGCAGCATCTGGTCTGAAGGTGGTAATCTTAAGAACTTGCTATCAGAGGGATTAAATTATAATGGTGATGGGTTACTTCTTCCCGTTTCTCAAGATATGTTAGGAAGTGAAAATCTATCTACACAACTGCAATCTTTAAGGGTGGAAATTAATCATCTCAGAACTGAAATTTCCCAGGAAAACTCCACTTGTTCCGTCTGGTTTCCTGATGTTTGTTTGTTAAATAAACACCCGCTTTTAGATTTAATTCTACAACTTTATGACATTGGTTGTATCATGTTTGGTGAATTTGTCCAAGCTTCTGGAGCTACCTTTCCCTATTATATAGACCTCCGCAAAATCATTTCCAATCCCCAAGTATTTCATCAGATAGTAATTGCTTATGCAGAGATTCTTAAAGACCTAACTTATGATAGAATAGCGGGTATTCCTTATGGTTCTTTACCTACTGCTACTGGATTATCATTACATCTAAATTCCCCGATGATTTTTCCCCGCAAAGAAGTAAAAGCACACGGAACCCGCAAGGTAATAGAAGGTAATTTTAATCCTGGAGAAGTTGTTGTCGTTGTTGATGATATTTTGATCAGTGGTAAAAGCGTAATGGAAGGAGCAGAAAAGTTAAAATATGCAGGATTAAATGTCAATGATATCGTAGTATTTATGGACCATGAACAAGGTGTAAAAGACAGATTGCGAGAAAATGGTTATCAAGCACACGCAGTTTTAACAATTTCTGAAATTACAGAAACTTTATATGCAGCAGGACGTATTAGTGAGGAACAATTTAAAACTTTATCTGAAATAAATTAGACATTTATTCTCAAGATAGTTAGACAAGACTGATTCAATAATTAGGATTTTTTAGGGACTTTACTGATGATTCCCAGTTTATGATATATCAATAAATAACTCTGTTAACGAAGGAGAATTTGTATTAGCGACTATGTAGTTTGTCATGGAAAACATTTAACACAGAATTATTCAATCTATTAATTCATCTGCGTTTATTTGCGTTTATCTGCGCTTAAATCTTGATTCTTCAAGCCTGATTTGCATAAAGGCAAGTATCAGGATTGTTGATTAATGGCAAGAAACCGTAATAAAACATTACACTAAAATAAACATCTGACTGGGATTTAGCGGCTAAAAAAATTATGACTCAAGCAACTACAAAAATTTGTATACTAGGTGGTGGCTTTGGTGGACTCTACACCGCCCTGCGTTTAAGCCAATTACCCTGGGAATCTACACCCAAACCTGAGATTATTTTAGTAGATCAGAGCGATCGCTTTGTCTTTTCTCCCCTGCTTTACGAACTCCTCACTAGAGAACTCCAAACCTGGGAAATCGCCCCACCATACTCAGAACTACTACAAGCAACCGGAATCCAGTTCCACCAAGCGTCCGTTTCCACAATAGACATTAACAAGCAAACAGTTCAATTACAAGATGAATCAGAACTAAATTATGACCGCTTAGTCTTAGCATTAGGTGGCGAAACACCCCTAGATTTAGTTCCCGGTGCTGTCACTCATGCTTACCCCTTCCGTACTATCACAGATGCCTACAAATTAGAAGAACGTTTGCGAACTCTCGAAGCAGCAAAGCCAGAAAAAATCCGTGTTGCCATAGTTGGTGCGGGTTACAGCGGCGTAGAATTAGCTTGTAAACTAGCAGACAGAATCGGCGAAAAAGGACGTTTTCGCCTCATTGAACTCAGCGACCAAATTCTCCGCACTTCCCCAGAATTTAACCGTGAAGCCGCCAAAAAAGCCTTAGATAGTAAAGGGGTATTTATTGACCTAGAAACTAAAGTAGCAGCAATTAATCAAGATAGCATCTCCCTAGAGTATAAAAATCAAGTAGATACCATACCCGTAGATTTAGTCATTTGGACAGTGGGAACAAAAGTTTCTCCAGTTGTCACAGCCTTACCCCTCAAGCAAAATCAACGCGGACAAATTACTACCACACCGCAATTACAGGCGCTAGAACATCCTGAAATCTTTGCTTTAGGAGATTTAGCCGACTGTCTCGACGCAGAAGGAAAACAAGTCCCCGCCACCGCCCAAGTCGCCTTTCAACAAGCTGATTATACCGCTTGGAATATCTGGGCTACGATTACTAATCGTCCTTTACTTCCCTTCCGCTATCAACCATTAGGAGAAATGATGGCTTTAGGAATAGATAACGCCACCCTGACAGGTTTAGGTGTGCAATTAGATGGTTCTTTTGCATATTTAGCCCGTCGGCTGGCCTATCTGTATCGTTTACCCACGTTAAATCATCAATTGAAAGTCGGTTTTAATTGGTTAGTTAGCCCCATAATAGAAGCCATTTCTAAGTAATTATAGATCCCCGACTTCTTGGAAAAGCCGGGGATCTATAACGGTAAACTAGACAAATTCAGATATTATTACTATGTATTTAATAACTACTGCGAACTAAAGTATTAATTATTATGAGAAAGCCCCAAGTTATCTTTGTAGATGCTGTTGGTACATTGTTTGGGATTAAAGGTAGTGTTGGGGAAATTTACCGACAAATCGCCCAAGAATTTGGTGTAGAAGTCTCTGCCCAAATTTTAGATCAAAACTTTGTCAAAAGCTTCAAAGCCTCACCACCACCAATATTCCTGGATGCAGATATCAAAGATATTCCCCAGCGTGAATATGATTGGTGGCGGATAATTGCCTTAAATACCTTTGAAGGTGCGGGTGTTCTCCAAGAATTTACCGATTTTACCGCTTTTTTTACCGAACTTTATATCCACTTTGGGACTCCTGAACCTTGGTATGTTTATCCTGATGTCACTCTAGCTTTAATGAACTGGCGACGCTTAGGAGTTGAATTAGGAGTATTATCTAATTTTGACTCTCGTTTATATTTAGTATTGCAAGGTTTAGGACTCAGAGAATATTTTTCTTCTATTACCATTTCCACTCAAGTTCGTGCCGCTAAACCAGATCCAGAAATATTTAAAATTGCTTTAAACAAGCATAAATGTTCACCTGAAGCAGCATGGCACATTGGTGACAGCATAACAGACGATTATTATGGGGCTAAATCGGCAGGAATCAGAGGCGTTTGGATTAACCGTAATCCTGCTGTTTAATTACGTAATTATACTGTATGGGTTGATGGTGTAAATTTCCTGGGAAAAATTGCATATAATGAAGACGCTTGAGTGACTTGCTTGACCAAGGAGCAAAATTGAGCGTGAGCGAAATTAACAATGTTGGTCGGTGAGGAATAAACACTTTCTTGATTTTTTGCCAATATTTGAGATAATTTTGAACAATAGATGTAACTCAACTAAATGCACAAATGGAATGATATGAGGATATATTTAGATATCTATAATTTTCTCAATCTACCGTTTGTTCTTGAATCTATGAAGTCTTATTTAGCCGCCGCTATTCAAATGACCAGTGTGCCTGATTTACAAAGAAATTTGGCACAAGCAGAAGAATTAATTGATTTGGCTGTGCGTCAAGGTGCAGAGTTGGTGGGTTTACCAGAAAATTTCTCTTTTATGGGGGAAGAAAAGGATAAACTAGCTCAAAGAGATGCGATCGCTCAAGCAACGGAAACATTTCTCCACAAAATGGCACAACGCTTTCAAGTTACCATTCTCGGCGGCGGCTTCCCTATCCCTGTAAATAGTAACGGTAAAGTTTATAATACAGCATTACTGATCAATGCCAACGGTCAAGAACTCGCCCGTTACCAAAAAGTCCATTTATTTGATGTCAATGTCCCTGATGGTAATACCTATCAAGAATCCAGCACCGTCATGGCTGGACTTGAATTACCTCCCGTTTATGCTTCCCCGGACTTAGGGAAAATCGGCCTTTCTATTTGCTATGATGTTCGCTTTCCCGAACTGTACCGACATTTATCCAATCAAGGCGCAGATATTTTATTTGTTCCCGCAGCCTTTACAGCTTTTACTGGTAAAGACCATTGGCAAGTATTACTCCAATCTAGGGCGATAGAAAATACCTGTTACGTTATTGCTCCCGCCCAAACTGGTACTAATTATGACCGCCGCCAAACTCATGGACACGCCATGATTATTGACCCTTGGGGTGTCATTTTAGCAGATGCCGGGGAAAAACCGGGAGTGGCGATCGCCGAAATCAAACCCACCCGACTAGAACAAGTTCGTCGCCAAATGCCATCCCTACAGCATCGCGTATTTTAACCACACCCCGGCAGATCCCCGCTTGAAGAAGTCGGGGATCTATTTGGGATCTATTTCCTAAGTCAGCAAAAATTTTTTTTCCTAAACACTTGACATCATCTCAATATAACTGCTATATTCTCTATAGTGAATTTGTTGGGGCGTAGCCAAGTGGTAAGGCAGTGGGTTTTGGTCCCGCCATCCCTAGGTTCGAATCCTAGCGCCCCAGTTATACGGAAAGCAAGCTGTTAAAGCTTGCTTTTTTGTTTTATTTATTAATCCCCTAAAATTCTCCCTCTGGTAAACACGACATAAATAGGGGTTGCTGAAAAAGTTGTCTGTGAGGGGAGGTGATAGGTGCTACGCCAAAACCTTTGACTAGGAAAATTCAGGAATCAAACCGGAGTCCACCTGAGTTCGGTGTTAGGAGCTTCTCCTTCGGAGAGGCTACGCGAACGGAGTTATGATTTTTTTCAACGAGATCATCAGGGTTTGAGACTCATATTTAGGACAGTTTTCCAAAAATTATCTTATGTCGAACTCAGGTGAGTCCTATAAATATTTCCACAATATTTGCAGAAAATTTATGTTCCTCACACTGATTAGACATATACCTGTTGGAAGGTATTAACCAAGAACTACTTGCTGAATATTTTCTGTTAAGTATATCTGTAATCATAGGAAGAATAAGTATTGATTATTCACCAGAAAACATTGAGTATCAAAGAATATCTCTAAAAGTTTTCTAATCATCATCTTCTTCCAGATATATTGTTGCAATTTGAGAGGAATATGATTGTGGCTACAAATGTGATAACATTGAAAAAATTACTTACTAAGTCTACACATAGCGTAATTGATCTCAAAAAAATAATTCCAATTCTACTTTACCACCGTTGGTTGATACTAGGGATTTCCTGTGCAGTCATGTCAGTAACAAGTCTGATAGCTGTCACTACTAAACCAACTTATCAAAGCTATATGCAAATATTGGTAAGTTATAATTTAGATAAATCTTTAGCAAATAGTAAAATCGAAGAGATAACAAAAGACTTACGTAAACCGCAGTTATTATCCATTGACTACAGTAGTCAAGTTAAATTAATGCTGAGTAGTAAATTAATACAGAAAGCTGTAAATTTACTTCATGCCGATTATCCAAAAATGACCGTAGAAGATATTTATAGTAACAGCAAAATTGATAAAGTTTCATCTTTAGCACTAACTCCGTTACCATTAGATACAGGAGCTAATCAAAGTTTTAACCAAGTATTTTTACTCTCTTTTACAGACAAAGATCCCCTCAGGACTAAAAGAGTATTACAAGCTTTAGAGAAAGTATACCAGGACTATAATACAGATCAAAAAAATCAGCGGATTAATCAAGGACTAGTTTTTGTTAATAACCATATCCCGCAACTGCAAAAAGATGTATTAAAAGCCGAGAAAAAATTAGAACAATTTCGTCAACAAAATAATTTAATTGATCCAGTTCCACAAAGTCAAATCTTATTACAGTCTTTAGCAGATATTCAGAAACAGCGGCAAACAACTCGCGCTCAATTGCAAGATGTCCAGACTAGACATAACAGCCTAGAACAAGCAATTGAGTCTGCCAATCAAAATACAATAAATATTAATAATTCCTTGGAGTCCAACCAATATCAAACCTTAATTAGTGAAGTTAATCAAACAGAAAAAGCATTAATGGAAGCTCGTATTATTTATACGGAAAAACATCCTATTGTCCAACGTCTGAAGCAGAAACGGCAAATTATTAGTACACTATTCCAACAACAAATAAAAAATAAAGCTATTACTATCAATAGTAAATCAAAATTATCATCACAAATAATACCGAAAGTAGAAAATGATTTAACTCAATTAAAAATGAACGCATTAGGACTAATTGCTCGTGATCGTGATTTGGCAAAATCCGAACAAGAAATTCGTTCTTTGCTGAATACATATCCAAGTTTAATTACAGAATACAAGAGGTTAGTCACCAAGGTAGAAACCTATCGTAAAACACTGCAACAATTGACGCAGGTGCAAAATTCATTAGGTATTAAAATTGCTCAAGAAGGTTTTAATTGGCAAATTTTAGAAGAACCCGCGTTAGGAATACATATAGGTAATTTACGCTGGTTACTAATTTTTGGAGGAATATTAATAGGTCCAATATTGGGTTTAACAGCAGCCTTAATTTGGGAAAAATTTAATAATGCAATTTTCTATACTCAGGATTTACAAAATTTGACCAATATTCAGTTATTGGGGTCAGTACCAAGATTAGGAAAACGTCAAAATAGTTGGAAAAACCAACTTCAATCTATGGTTAGAGATAAATCTAAAAGTGTAGATATTTCTCATCCAGAAATTATCAAAAATTTGCCGAATCATAAAACATTAGATATTATTTACCAGAATATTCAGATGTTAAATAATTCTCTACCTTTAAAATCATTGATGTTAACTTCTGCACTCCCAGGAGAAGGGAAAACAACTTTGGCTTTAGGGTTAGGAGCTAGTGCGGCTAGAATGCACCAAAGAGTATTAATAATTGACGCTAATTTGCGTTCTCCCAGTTTACATAAAACTCTAGAGCTGACCAATGATTGGGGTTTATCCTTATTACTGGTTGATGATATCAATACATCATTTAATACTTACATTCAGCCTATCCACCCAGCTATTGATGTTTTAACGGCTGGTCCCATCCCAGAGGATGCAGTGAATCTACTGAGTTCCGAGCGAATGCAAGAATTAATGGATTTATTTACCCAAAATTATGATTTAGTCTTAATAGATGCACCCTCTGTTTTAGATACAGTTGATGGCAGAATTGTGGCTTCTTTATGTAATGGGATTGTTATGGTAGGACGGATTGGTAAAGTTACTCCCCATAAATTGATGGAAGCTACAGAAATTTTAAGCAAGTTAAATTTAATTGGCATTGTTGGTAATGAAGTTTATGATTATCCCCAAATATTGACACCTTGAAAAGAGGAGTCAGGAGTTTAGAAGAAGAAAGAACAAAGAAAATTACCCAGTTTCCAGTTCTCAGTCTGTCTGTTCAGAGAATTGCTGAACTAGAATAGTAGACGCTTGTGATCAAACAATTAGCATGAAATTCCAACTTTTATTAGGCAATTTGTTTTCTGAGATGAAAAGTAGACATTGGTGGATAGGTATCCTGATCTGGTTTGTATTACTTGCTCCTGCACAAGCATCTGTAATTCTGCGTGTGGCAATTGAAAGAGAAGTTAAACAGGTAAAAGTCGGTGCTTCCACAACCGCTATTGTCAAAGATATTAGTGGTAAGACTCTTGGAGAACTACCGGGAATGAGTGCCTTTGCGGCTCAAGCAGTTCCTGGGGGAGTAGCTTTAGATAGATGGCAATCCGGGTTATTTTGGATAGAACCCACCAAGAAAGGATATGTTTATATTGGCGATCGCTGGTTTCGTGGTAGAACCTTAGTAGTCCCCACAGCCAATGGTTTAACCGCTGTCAACTGGGTAGATTTAGAAGAATATCTCTACAGCGTCATTGGTGGAGAAATGAACACTAGCTGGCCACAGGAAGCCCTCAACGCCCAAGCCATAGCCGCCCGTACCTATGCCCTCTATGAACGCGAAAGACAGCGGGGAAATCCCGTTTACGACTTAGGAGATAGTCCAGACCGTTGGCAAATTTACAAAGGTGTCAGTAGTGAATCCCCCAAAACCTACAGCGCGGCAGACACCACCGCCGGCAAAGTCCTCACCTACAACAACCAAATCATTCTTTCCGTCTTTCATGCTTGTTCCGGTGGACACACGGAAAACGTTGAAGATGTTTGGACTAGCAAAGAACCTTACCTACGGGCTGTTCCCGACTTTGATCAAAATATCAAAGAATGTAACTGGGTAAAAACCTTTACCCCCGGAGAAATTAGCACCAGAATTTCCGGTGTCGGTAATGTCAAAGACATGATCATCGAAACTCTCTCACCATTTAAAAGTGTCAAATCCTTAAAAATTATTGGTGATAAAGGGACTAAAATTCTCCAAGGTGAAGAAGTGAGAACCGCACTCAGAATTAAAAGTACCCGTTTTATTGTTAATAAAGACGCAAATGGCGGTTTTGTTCTCCAAGGACTAGGTTTTGGACACGGTGTAGGAATGAGTCAGTGGGGAGCTTACGAACTAGCAAAACGTGGTGCAAACCACCTGCAAATTTTAGGATACTACTACAAAGGAGTAGCCCTGACACCTATTCAAGCAAAGTAGCAGAAGAAGGAGTCAGGAGTCAGGAGTCAGGAGTCAGGAGTCAGGAGAAATAAAGAAGGAGTCAGGAGGAAAGAAGAAAGAAGCAAATTTCTCTTCTGTTCCCTGTTCCCTCCCTGTTCCCTGTTCCCTGTTCCCTGTTCCCTATTCCCCATTCCCTATTTGCTTATTCTTAAATTCCTGTTCCAGTAAATCTGTATCTGTGGAATAAACAGCATCTTCCTTACCAATCACTTTTTCTGTGGCAAATTCATGAGCAAAAGCAATCTTTTTCTGTAAAGAAGCATTCGCACCCGCTAATAATCTAGCCCGTTCTTGGCGTTGAAGATTGCGAGTAGAAATCTGATCATTGCGTCGCTTAATCCAAAAATACCGAACTAAAGGAATAGCGAGAAACCCCGTGCCATAAGCCAATAACAATCCATAAATACCCTGCACAAAAGCCACCAATCCGCCAATTTGAGCCGCAATTGTGCCATTTCTTAATAAATTACCTAGAATTAAAGCTCCAACAAAATTCACCCCTCCTAAACCAGCACTGAGCATAATTTGTCCAGAACTAGCCGCACTAAAATTCCAGGAAAATTCATGCAAATATTCAGATATAGAGCGCCGCTGTTTTTTACTAGCTCTTACCTGTAACTCTGGGAAATAATAGACTATTTGACCATCAGCACTCACCTGGGGCATTCCATTGAACCTTACCAGCACAGGCAACATATAATCCTCATATTCTTGTTGATATTTTTCGCCAACATCATCCAAATAAGGAGCAATTTGTTCTGCAACCACAGCACCTTGATTATTACTAATTACAGCCCCAATTTCTTCCCAACGGCGTTCTTCCAAACTGGCATTAGGATCACCATCACCAAACAGAAATGAAAACACAGCTTCAAAAAAATTCATTTCATTACCTTCGCCCCGTTCCCTCCGTCTTTCTTGCCGGGTATCACCATAATTGGGGCTAAAATACCAGAATAAATCCGGGAAAAAGAAGAAATTATTACCTCTAGAACTACTGCGATCATCATCATCCCGATTTGAACTAGCAGTCATAATAATGATAATAGTTACAGTAATCAGTAAGATAGAAGCAACTAACAGAATGCCAAAAGAAATCCGAATTAGATAAAATAACACAGACCAAACTCTTTTCCACCATTCCTGCAACCGTATTTGCAAATATTTATTGCGTAAAATATCCCGAAAATTGCGAGGAAATTGATAAACAACATCACCTGATTCTGCAACCTGTAAATGTCCCCCAGCATCAGCCGCTATGGCTAATAAACTTTGATTGACCTCAGCTATATTTAATCCTATCTGGGTGGCTACATCACCAACCGTGACTCGGTAGCCTAGTTGTTCTACAGAACGCATAATAGCGGGATTGGGAGTCATAAATCTTCCCTTTTGTTATATTTTGGTTTACCTTTATTCAGTATAATTGAAGCTAAATTTCTTTTCATTGCAGTTCTTAATTACAATCATACTTTTCACAAATTAGCTAGATAGGACTTATATATACACCTATGGTTCAATACAGCCTCGCTCAAAGCCCAGAAATTATCCTGACAGTTCCTGGTAAAGATTCCGCTAAAGCCCGTGATAAAGCAATGGATCAGCTAATGGAACTCATGGACGCGGGTGAACTACCAACGGAACTAGAAGAAGGATTTGGTCCGCAACAATTAATTGAGGTGAAAGAACCAACCACAGATACTTCTAGTCGTGAAGATGAAATTACCCAAGCAGTGCAAATTCTCAGTAATTTAGCTTCCCTGAAGTTAAAAGTCCAAGAATCACGCACTGAAGCCTTAGAAATTCGTCAAGGTATTGATGTGCTATTTTCCGATAAATCTGTCACCGAGGAAGAAATTACCCATCTCAAAGAAGGTTTTAAAGTCCTGAAAAATTTTGCTCAAGCTAATTTGCGTTACCAGGAAGCGAGAGGAAAGGCAGAACAAGCTAGACAAGTTTTAGATCAGGCTCTCAAATCGCCTGAATAATGAGTAATGGGTAATGAGTAATTGCTAATTGCTAATTGCTAATTGCTAATGGGAAAATTCTTTCCCCCTGCCCCCTGCCCCCTGCCCCCTGCTCAGGAATTTGCCACAAGAATTGATGGGTGTGATATTATGGGAAACTGCTACACAAATTTAAAAACAATCACAATTTAACCGATCATGGCTCTGACGCAACAGCGCAAACAAGAAATCATTTCTGGATATCAAGTTCATGAAACCGACACAGGTTCGGCCGATGTTCAAGTTGCAATGCTAACTGACCGCATTAACCGCCTCAGTCAACATTTGCAAGCTAATAAAAAAGACCATTCCTCCCGTAGAGGACTATTGAAGATGATTGGCCAAAGAAAGCGTCTTCTAGCTTATATCCAAGCAGGTAGTCAAGAAAAATATAAAGCTTTAATTACTCGTCTTGGTATTCGAGGTTAGGAACTAATTCTTATGGCTGCTGAAGAATCGGAACGTAGTCCCTTGCCTTTTGAACCAAACAAAAAACGTCCAAAACCTGCTAAGACTAAAGTTAAGCCCGTCCTCAAGACCGAAGGGACTCAGGAAAAACCGCAACAGCAACGTCGTTATTCTAAACAAGAAATGGCGATTCCTGAAGTGGTCAGTCAACGCATGATTCGCCGAGTGGCTGGGTTTTGTGGTGTCCCCACATTTTTAGGTATTGCCAGTTTGGTAGTTAGCTATCTGCTAGTTACCTTGGCTGATATCCAACTTCCCCCTATCGCCGTTTTATTGGTGAATATGGGATTGTTTGGTTTAGGTGTGTTGGGAATTACCTATGGTGTTCTTTCCGCCTCTTGGGATGAAGAAAAACCGGGAACTTTTTTGGGTTTGGATGAATTTAGCACTAACTGGGGAAGGATGACCGAAGTTTGGCGTGAGACCCAGAAAAAGAACGTCTAACAAGCAGCGTCCAGGTAATAACTGTATGTGGGGTAAGTTGGAAAATGATTGTTAAAGTGGAATTTTGACCGCTTTAACTTCAAGTTTAAAAAACTATATTTTTCTGGTTTATACCCAATATTCAGCCAAAAATACCTGGCGCTATATTTTTACTTATATGACTATACTATCGCCTAGATCCCCGACTTCACAGAGGATACTGCTGGCGAATAGGGGGTCACACCCCCTAGTACCGCAGGGCGGAAGTCAAAAGTCAAAAGTCAAAACGAAGACAGTATAGGCTTTTTAACGATTTAGAATGGTTGGTTTATTTACGCCGTGTTGTACTAGTAAGATGAAGATAAATAAATAAGAAGATACCTGAAAATGAGTATCTTCTGAGGTGGGTTTATGACAATCAAGTTTCTTTAGTAGGTCCTGCGGCGGTGGATACTAGTTGGCAAGCCAAAATGAAAACAGGTTTTGATGTTAGCACTTTTATTATTGATTGGGACAAACAAGTGGCAATATGCCCTCAAGGAAATTTGAATCGGCTGTGATTTTGGGATATTTTTTTTAATTGGAAGTCTCTTAAGCCTTTTTTGCCCAAAATTCTGCTGATCATGTACACTTTCTTGTACTTTGGTCTAAAATTGTCATACTCAAAAAAGAAAAAAGTGCGCTTTTTTTAGCACACTTTTTTGAAATTACTTAATTATTACTTTCTGAGGGGTATGACCCCCTATTCGCCAGCAGTATCCTCTCAGAAGTCGGGGATCTATAGTCCTTTCCATAAATATGCAATAATTAATATATTTCTATTCTTCAAGAGATTTTCCGTCAAAATCAAAATAATCTATTAGTCATAACTGTAAAAAATGCAAGTAGAATCACAAGTCTCTGATATTGATAATAATATTTTTACTGATTTCGGTGGGGTCATGATTCCCGAAGCACCGGATGGATTTAAATCAGGTTTTATTGGCATTATCGGCCGGACTAATGTGGGTAAATCCACCCTGATGAATGAATTAGTTGGGCAAAAAATAGCTATTACTTCCCCCGTATCCCAAACTACTCGCAATCGCTTAAAGGGAATTTTAACTACGGAAACAGCCCAGTTGATTTTTGTGGATACCCCCGGTATTCATAAACCTCATCATCAATTAGGGGAAGTGTTGGTAAAAAATGCGAAAATTGCTATTGACTCGGTAGATGTGATATTATTTGTGGTTGATGGTACTGTTGCTTGTGGTCCAGGCGATCGCTATGTGGCAGAATTACTAATTAATACTCAAACACCTGTAATTTTGGGAATTAATAAAATTGATCAACAACTAGAGGATGCTGAAAAAATAGATGATAGTTATCTTCAATTAGCTGATACCTATCAATGGCAAAGTGTGAAATTTTCTGCTAAAACCGGCGCAGAATTATTACAACTCCAAGGTCTATTAATTAGTCATCTCGAACCAGGTCCATTTTATTATCCACCGGATTTAGTCACAGACCAGCCAGAACGGTTTATCATGGGTGAATTAATTCGAGAACAAATATTATTATTAACCCGTCAAGAAGTTCCCCACTCCGTAGCCATAGGGATTGATTTAGTCGAAGAAGCTCCAAAAATTACCCGTGTTCTCGCCACCGTTCATGTTGAGAGAGATTCTCAAAAAGGTATTCTTATTGGTAAAGGGGGGACAATGCTCAAGGCTATTGGTAGTGAAGCTAGACAGCAAATTCAAAAGCTAATTGCTGGGAAAGTTTATCTAGAATTATTTGTCAAAGTCCAGCCCAAATGGCGACATTCACGGGTGCGTTTAGCAGAACTAGGTTATCGCGTCGAAGAATAAACTAGGAAGTAGGGGCGCAGGGCCAGCGCTCAGTACAGCACGGCGTAAATAAAACAACCATTCTTCATCACTAAAAAGCTGATGCCACCTGAGTTCGACATAACGATAATTTGTGGAAAACTCACCCCACGTAGGAGTCTCAAGCCCTTATTCTCTCCTTGAAAAAATCATAACTCCGTTCGCGTAGCGTCTCCGAACTCCTAACTCAGGTGATGCCAGATTATTTTTGACTTTTGACCTCCGCCTTGCGGTACTAGTGTTGTTCATATTTTTGATTTCTACCGTTCAAGGTGACGTACTCCACACACTCCTTTTCAGGTGAGTGTGGGCTTCTCAGTGACTCCTCTATGAGGACATTAACTGAGCTTTAAGACCGTGCGCCCCACGGTTCTTTGGTTTTGAGATTTGTTTTTTGTTTTGTAGGCTGCATT
>NZ_JAQMSE010000221.1:0-5693 GCF_028330045.1 Aphanizomenon sp. CS-733/32 | reverse complement strand
AGCGGTAGCTTACCGAAGGTATCGCTATTTGATGTAGGTAGGATGGAGTGCGTTAGCGGTAGCTTACCGAAGGTATCGCTGTTTGATGTAGGTAGGATGAGGTGCGTTAGCGGTAGCTTACCGAAGGTATCGCTATTTGATGTAGGTAGGATGGAGTGCGTTAGCGGTAGCTTACCGAAGGTATCGCTGTTTGATGTAGGTAGGATGAGGTGCGATCGCCTTGTTGGGGGTCAAGGTGTAGTTTGATAGCAATTAATATAAAATAAAAACAGCTATAATATTAAAGAGATTTCAATTATGCCAGAAAATCAAGAACCAAACGATAAAGATTACGAAATATCTCGCCAATTAAGAAGTCTTAATAGACGAGTTGAACGTCTTGAAGATACTCAATTGACAGGTAGAGAATTAAATAGAGGATTTGATAAGATTTATGAAGAAATTGATCATCTGGAAGATAAATTTGATCTTCTTCAGTCAGAATTTAACACATTTGGTAATGAGATTAATCAGAAACTAGATACCATCTTAAAGCATATCACCGGAATGAATTAAGGCGTTAGTGAAACGCCTCTTAGGAATTGCTGTTTAGCATAGGTGGGATGAAGTGCGATGGACTTTTTGATGTAGGTAGGATGAAGTGCGTTAGCGGTAGCTTACCGAAGGTATCGCTGTTTGATGTAGGTAGGATGAGAGAGCGATCGCTTGTTTGGAGATGATGAGATGGCGATCGCTTTTTTAATGTAGGAAGTTAGAAGAGCGATCGCTTGTTTGGAGATGATGAGATGGCGATCGCTGTTTGATATAGTTAGAATGAAATGCGATCGCTATTTTAGGTATGATACAAGTGCGATCGCTTATTTTTGGTAAGGTTAGGTAAAAACTAATGACAGTTACAAAACAAAAAATTAGCAGTGAAAATTCTACATTTAATCAGCTACTAATGGAATTACAGGAGGAATGCCAAAATGTCATTTCTTTAGTTAATCAATTACAACTTGCTGAGTTAAGCGATAAGCAAAAGGGTAAAATACTTTCAGAATTATTAGTAGCATCAATTCATTTATATTCCCATTGTGATGAAGATTGGCAAAATTTGATTTCCGATGAGTTGGAAACTTTAGCAGATGATTAAGGTTATTTCTTCTGAATATCCAACTTGTCGTTTTGTTTTATGGTTTTGGTAGAGCAAAGTTGATATAATTATAAAAATAGACTTAATCCATTAACCAGTATCAAATAAATGAATCACCAAACTACCTTTAAAGAAATTGCCTCTCAAGTGCAATTATTCCAGAGTATAGAACAAAAAGAAACCTTTATATTTGTACTTAGCGCTTTAACATCTCGATTAAGGGAAGGTGTACCAAAAGAGGATATTGTTTTGGCTTTTCATGATCCTGAAACTCGGAAGTTTACTGAGTTTGCTATTGCTTAATAGAGAAAAACTTTGTTAGTATAATTTAGGTTGAGGTGGGTCTGGATGGACTCATCTTAATGTTATAATTTACGTTATGATTGATATTTTATGGGGGTTGGGGGAGAGGTCAAGATCGCTGTTTGATGTAGGTGGTATGAAGTGCGATCGCGCAAGCGCTGACTTGTCAGTTCGCTTATTACCCTTAGAGTTGAAAAACAAGCCAAATCTTATGCTAAAATCATATCAGTCCCCCCTTAAACTACGATAAATCTATGCAAACCAAAGAATTGATTATACAAGAACTACAGCAAATACCAGAAATTGAACTAACCCAAATACTTAATTTCATTCGTGCTGTCAAAGAAAAAACCAACTCCCAACCAGCTGAATATAAACCTATTTGGGAAGTAGCTGATGATATCATCAAAGATGTTCCTCAAGAAGTCTTAGAAACACTTCATCTTGATGGTGCAGTCAAATATGATTACTATCTTTATCAACAAAATCTTATACAAGAATAGACAATAGATAATGACAAGCGTTTTTGCAGATACTTTTTATTGGGTAGCATTAATTAATAAAAGTGATTCCTGGCATCAGTGTTCTGAATTAAGCGATCGCCAAAAAGGTAAAATACTTTCAGAGTTATTATTAGCATCAATCCATTTACATTCCCATTGTGATGAAAATTGGCAAAATTTGATTTCTGATCAGTTGGAAACTCTAGCAGATGATTAAGGTTATTTTTTATGAATATCCAACTTGTCATTTTAGGATAACAAGTACCGAAGAGCCGATTATTTTAGCTGATTTAAATAGAGTTAATATCCCCGACTTCTTTTTTGATCTGGTTAATCAATGATAAATTCCTGCAAGAAGTCGGGGATCTGGGGAAATTAGCAATTATCTATTCAGCCGTTTTATTAGCTGCACGATTAGCACGAGCTTCGGCGGAATCCATGACTTCTGCAAAGTTTTCCACAACTTCACCAGGGAAGTTTTCTAGGACTCTGGTAGAAATAGCAACTCGACCTTTACCTTCATCTAAATCAATAATGACAGCTTTAATGGGTTGACCAATTTGAAAGACCTTTTCTAAAGAGTCAATGAATTTTTGGCTCACTTGTTTGATGTGTAGTAAGGCGCTGACACCGTTAAAATCTACGAATACACCAAAAGGTTTGATGCCAGTAATTTTTCCTTCGATTAATTGACCGATTTCTAATAAACTGAAGTTGCTAGAACGAGCGGCTAAACGTTGAGAGAGAACGAGTTTATTGGTTTCCCGATTGATTTCTAAAAAGCCTACGGTGAGAGTTTGACCTTTGAGTGCTTCTAGGTTATCACGTTCGGCGATGTGCGATCGCGGAATAAAACCCCGGACACCTAGAAGATCAACAGTGACACCACCTTTATTAATACCTGTTACCCGTACTTGCACACTTTGGGAATTCTCCTGCATTTCTGACAGTTTTTCCCAAATTTGTTTCACTTCCAATTGCTTGCGGGAAATGGTAACTTGACCTTCAGCATCCTGATCCCGAATAATCAAAAACTCTAGTTCCTCATTCATCGGTAATACTTCCGACAAATCAGCTACTGCTCTCAAGGAAGCCTCTTCTTGGGGAAGAAACGCGGACGATTTCCCACCAATATCAACATAAGCGCCATCGTGGTCAACTTGGAAAACTTTACCACGAACAACTTGTCCTTTTTGAAATTGGTAATCGTGTTTTTCCAAGGCTTTGGCAAAATCATCCATTGAAAAAGACGAGTTGGCTGTTTGAGAAAGTTTAGATTCGGAATTCATGACGGTTGAAGATAAATTGTTATTTGTTTAGTTGTCAGTGGTCAGTGGTCAGTTGTCAGTGGTTAGGCTAGTACAGATTGGCGGAAATAAACCAACTATTCTAAATCGTTAAAAAGCCTATAATGTCTTAGTTTTGACTTTTGACTTTTGACTTTTGACTTCCGCCCTGCGGTACTAGTTGGCTAAAAAGTTGTTGGACTTGTTCCCAAGCATCCGCCGCAGCTTTAGAATTATAACTGGCACGACGGTCACAAAAAAATCCATGACCAGATCCATCGTAACGAAACAAACGATGAGAAATGTGATATTTTGCAAGTTCGGCGGTAATCTCGTCTACCTGTTCTGGAGGAATACTCCCATCTTCCTGACCAAAAAAGGCGTAGATAGTGCCTTTAATTGCTGATGTCCGGGTAATACTGGGATTTCCACCTCCGGGAGTACGAGTAGTGATCCCCGCACCGTAAAAGGCAGCAGTGGCTTTAATATCAGAGAGTGTGGCAGCTAGATAGGCGACGTGACCACCAAAACAAAAGCCAATACAACCAAATCCATCTCGGTTAACATTGGGTAAAGTTTTTAAGTAGTTAATGGCTGCTTGAATATCGCTTAAAAGTTCTGATGCTGTGGTTTGTGACCAAGCGTATTTTTTGCCTATTTCCACGTCTTCGGGACTGTAACCAGTTTCAAATCCAGGGGCTTGACGTTGAAACAGGGCTGGAGCGTAGGCGTAGCCCGTCGTAGACATCGCCACATATCCTAGTTTAGCAATTCGTTCGGTGACATCCCGAATATGGGCGTTAACCCCAAAAATCTCCTGGAGAACGACAATTCCCGGATAAGAACCGGGTGCTGTTGGTTGAGCTAAATAGGCGGCTATTTGCAAATTGTCTTCAGGAATTTGAATTGTTGTAGTCTGTATTGCTGACTCTGTCATAATATAAGTTGTGAGTAGGGAAATAGGTAAGAGGTACGAAGCACAAGTTAATCATAGTTATATCTATCAGCAATTAGTAACCACTAATGGCGTTGTGAATTACGATTCATTTACTGATCGGACTTACATTCATTTTGACCCTTACCTTCTGATTTGGTGTATTCTTCTGTGATAATATTTTCCAGAGCAAACTAACCCATTAATCATATATTTAACAGGTAAATTATGGCTATTTGTATAAGTCTTATGGAGCAGAATTGGTAATGATTCAATTCCGTATTCAGCCAGATAGTGAAATTCCTGCATCTAATCAACTGTTTAATCAGATCAGATTTGCGATCGCCTCTGGGCAATATTCACCTGCATATAAACTACCCAGTACCAGGGCTTTAGCCATGCAAACTGGATTACATCGCAACACCATTAGTAAAGTTTACCGCCAATTGGAGGAAGAAGGATTTGTCGAAAGTTTAGTAGGTTCAGGCATCTATGTCCGCGCTCAAGGTCATGAAGGCGGAAGCAGATCCCAGTCTCCCATGCTCAAACAAAATCCTCAAGCCTATAAGGTGGTGCAACAAGCCCTAGATGAGTTACTAGGTCAAGGTTGTTCTCTCAATCAATCACGAGAACTATTTTTAGCAGAAGTTGACTGGCGCTTGCGTTGTAGTGCCAGAGTATTAGTGGTGACACCATCTCAAGATATTGGGGCTGGGGAATTAATGGTTGATGAGTTAGAAGAATCCCTGCAAATCCCCCTCCAGCTAGTCGCAATGGAACAACTGATTGGAGTATTAGACCAAACCACTTCAGCCACATTAGTCACCAGTCGTTATTTTATCGGAGAAGTGGAAGCGATCGCTGCCCCCAAAGCCGTCCGCGTCATTCCCCTCGATATTCACGACTATGGTAAGGAAATGACTGTAGTTAAAGGCTTACCTAAATCTAGTTGTATAGGTATAGTTAGCCTCAGTTCCGGTATTCTCAGAGCCACAGAAGTTATTCTTCACGGTTTACGCGGGGATGAACTCTTGGTAATGACCGCCCAACCCAAGGACGCTTATAAACTACACGCGATCGTCAAACGCTCAGAAATAATCTTTTGCACAGATCAAGTTAGCTATTCCACAGCACAATCCGCCATGCAAACAGCCTTAGAAGACCTTATCCGTCCCCCCAAACTTATTCGTTGTGAAAACTATATCGGTACACAGTCCATCAACTTATTAAAACGCGAATTAGGACTAGTTTAGGCTCTACCGGACTTAATTTGATAAATATCATCGTTTCTATGACAAATTTTTGGCAATTTGAAGCAGATCTTGTTGATTCTTGGCGTTGTATTCCTATGTAAGTACGCTATAAGCTGAATACTTACGGTATTAAGCTTAAATTAGCTTAATCAGCAGAAGCCCCACGTCTCACTCTTAGGAGCGTGGGATGAATGCGCGTGAGTTGAGTTGCGTAGCCCAAATTGTATTTGAGCGTAGCGAAAACAAAGAAGGCTACAGCGACGAAACGAACAAAATATT
>NZ_JAQMSE010000220.1:0-38301 GCF_028330045.1 Aphanizomenon sp. CS-733/32 | reverse complement strand
GTCTTAAAGCTCAGTCAATGTCTTCATAGAAGAGTCGCTGAGAAGCCCACACTCACCCGAAGGGGAGTGTGTGGAGTATGTCACTTGAGGTGCGTTGTTTACTTGGGGAATTTCTGGATTTTCGGGACATCTTTGATGTTCTATTTAGTTTTTCTTCTAATTCTTGTATCCACTGCTTCATCTCCTCCATCCGTGCTTTGACACTGGTTGGAGTCTGTTCCCAATCCGTTTCCGGTATTTCCGTTTTATAGGTGTGGCAGATGAGGCTGATTTTTTCCGTACCTTCTACTCTACCATGTCTTTCTACTTATTTTTCCCAGTAGCCGAATTAATCCTGTGAACAGTTACCTAGTGATGGGGGAATCATTACCGACTCTATACTAATTAACAGGTTTGAAAATAATTGAGGATTTATATAGTACGGTTATCACGACGCTCATATCTATAAAACCGAACTGTAATCAATTGATTTTCTGGTGCTACTATTTAATTGGGAAGCTAAAGATTAAGCTTCAAGAAGTTAAAAGTCAGAAGTTTTGCCAGTAGTATTATTGTTTACCAAGTTAGAAGCTTAAGATTCAGTCTCACCAAATCAGAAAGTCCAATAGTGAATTTTTGAGGAGATAGATATGACACTTGTACGTTGGAATCCTTTACGGGAAATAGAACGCTGGGAACCGTTCCCGGAAATGGGTATTATCCGTCAGCAAATGGATCGTTTGTTTGAACAATTATTACCACCAGATGGAGGGGAAAGAATAGGATTGACTTTTATTCCTCCTGCCGAAATTGCGGAAACCGATAGTGATTTGAAATTGAAAGTGGAAATACCGGGCTTGGATGCGAAAGATCTTAATGTTGAGGTCACTCCTGAGTCGGTTTCTATTAGCGGTGAGCGCAAATCGGAAACAACAACAGAAGCGGAAGGTATGACTCGCTCAGAGTTTCGTTATGGCAAATTCCAACGAGTAATCGCCTTGCCTGCGGTCGTGGATAATGAGAAGGTGGTGGCAGAATATAAGAATGGAATTCTCCATTTGACTATTCCTAAAGCCGAATCAGAAAAACACAAGGCTGTAAAGGTTAATCTCGGTTAATGGCTTTTGTTTGAAATGAATTAGTAAGGATGAGTGGTTTGACAATCATTTCATCCTTCATTTTTTTTGTAATAAGTAGGAGAGATAATAATTCATAATTTATGTTGTAAAATCTACCTAAAAATAGGTTTCCAATTATATAGTTATTTCTCAAGATAGATGCTAAAAAGCATTTCTATATGTACGAGTCATGGAGACAAAAAGTCTAGTACAGCACGGCGTAAATAAAACAACTATTCTTCATCACTAAAAAGCTGATGCCATATTATTTTTGACTTTTGACTTTTGACTTTTGACTTTTGACGAACGCCTTGCGGTACTAGCCTATATCCTTTTCGTACTTTTATGTAAGATATGAGCAAATATATCTCAGTCGCTGTTAATATATCGGAAATAGCAGTTTGTATCCTTGACATAGATAGGAGTTTCTAATTTTGGGAAAACTTCTCTAAAAACACACACTGATATAGTTTCATTTGCTTGAATAGCTATATAAAAAGGATTGAGATTGGCAATTATTAATTATGGCAACCAAAGTAATTGATGTTAGAGAATATACTGTCCGAGCGCACAAAAGACTGATTCACACACGAGTTTTCCACTTTGTTTGTAAAGAATGTAATGAGGCGACAAAGCGAGAAACTTTCGGAACTCGCCCTTTATATTGTGAAAGTTGTCGTCCTCCCCAACCTCCGAAAAAATCACTTCAGGGATCTACACCAAGCAAACCTAGAGCCATGACTTACACCAGCAATATAGATTTAGGTTGAGTGAATTGCTATGAATTCTCCAGGACAATTACAAGCACCACCCGAAGTATTTATTACGCCATTGTTGGAATTACGAGACTACTATGGGAGTCTCGCCCAAAAGTACCAACGTCTATTCATAGAGGCGCGATCGCAATTAGATAATGTAGAATCCTTATTATCTACATGGTCTTATATTGAAGACAACGAACAAGTTGAGGCTGACGAAGAAGATTCACTCTTGTTGTTGTCTTCTAATCACAGTTCCAATCGGGAATATTTGCATCCCCTAGAGTCAGAAATTCCTCAATCAGACCCTTTCAAAGTCGAACATTCCCTCTCCGAAGTCAGAGACTCGAACAATCTTTCCTATCAGCGTCGTCACTATGTTGGTAAGGGGGAAGATGTTCCCATGTTGGCTCACTATGAAAATATGACTCGCATGGAAGCACTCAAAAAGCTATTGCGAGAATATGTGGGAACTGTCTGTCACATAGATTTTATTGTGCGATCGCTCTATGGTGATTTAGAGTCTACTATTTTCAAAGTCGTTAAAGGTAGAGTCCAATCATCTCTGACCCAAGGGAGAGAAAGTGGTTATTGGTCAGCGATTCCCAATGAACCGGGCTGTTATACCCTAGATTTAAATTCACTAGGTCCAATTCAAGGTAGGGGAGTATCTAGAGGGATTAAGTCCACCAAAACCAACAAACATTTCGTCAGACCCCAAACGAAAGTAGTACCGATGTTGGCACAATTTGATGGTCAATTTTTAATTGATGCTCTGACCTTATTTCTAGAACAAAATGCCGGACGAATTTTCAATGTGAATGAGATAGTTAATGGCATTTACGGACATCTGGACCCAGAGGAAGTCAGAGAAGTCAAAAATAAGGTTCTCAATGAACTATCTAGGGGTCATCGCACAGGCCGATTTGTCAGAGTTCCTCACCAAATCGGTCTATATACTTGCGATATGAATATGGTCGCCAAAAAATAGCACAAAAAAGGTGCGTTGACAAGTTGTAACGCACCTGCTTAAAAATGGAGAGGGGGGGATTCGAACCCCCGAAGGGATATAATCCCTTAACAGATTAGCAATCTGCCGCTTTCGACCACTCAGCCACCTCTCCAGTTCATGAGTAATAATATTAGCAGAAGTTTTTGAGTCTGTCAATAGTTATTTAGTCTTTTCATTAGGGGTAGGAGTCACCGAGTCAGGAGTCAGGAGTCACCGAGTCAGCAGGAAGAATTAGAGGGAGATTTGATTTATTCAGGTTTTCGGTTTATATGGCTAACGCGCCACCCTACCCTATCAGCAAGCCCTAAATAGATTCAATGACCAATGACCACTGACCACTGACCAGTCTATAAAACTTGCGATCGCATCCAAGCTGCTGGCAAGGTGCGTAACTTTTTCCATTGGGGAACATAAGCTCGCTGACTGAACACATCATAATCATTGCGCTCAATCACCTCTAAAATCTGCTCATATAGCATAGATGCAGACCAAACAGGCCACCGAGCATCAGCAGCCAGGTAACTAATACCCTTATCTGCTTGGATGTAAAATTTACGGGCGCGATCAATTTGAAACCGCATAAGTGAACGCCAGCGGTCATCCACTACGCCGCGAATACATTCTTCCTCGGTGTAATTAAATTTGGTCAAATCTTCTAGGGGAAGATAGATTCTGCCTCGACGAGCATCTTCACCAACATCACGGAGAATATTGGTAAGTTGATTAGCAATTCCCAAAGCGATCGCCTCTTCTATAGGCAGATAGGGCTGTTGGTTTTGATACCAAGGGGCTGTATAGATACTATTATCTACCCCCATAATCGTCGTTGACATCAAACCCACAGTTCCCGCTACTCGGTAGCAGTAGAGGTATAAGTCCTCAAAAGTTGCATAGCGACTGCGATACAAGTCCATGCGCTGACCGGCGATCATATCCCGAAAGGGTTGAATATCGAGCGGAAAGCGTTGGAGAGTATCTACTAACGCTACATCATAATTATCCAATGGGCATCCCGCAAAAATGGATTCCAGTTGCTTTTCCCATAGTTCTAGGGTTTCTGGCGTGGTGATAGCAGATGCCGGACCATCCACTAATTCATCTGTACGGCGACACCAGGCATAAATTGCCCAAACAGATTGACGCTTGGCCGGACTCATCAGCATCGTACCTAAATAAAAAGTTTTAGCGTACTTAGCCGTGAGTTCCCGACAAAGGGTGTAGGAATCATCTATAGAAACCAGCGTTTTCATGCGCGGGGGGGAATCAGGCAGTTGCAGCATTCGTGGCGGGCGGTCGTGTTGGCGTTTGCAGGTTAGAGGGATTTGCTACCGTCAGCGCTTGAAATATCGCCTGCGCTGTTAGTTTACCAGAAAGTACAGCCCCTTCCATACTGGCGAGATAGCGTTGCATTGTATAATCCCCAGTCAAATAAAAGTTAGAAATGGGGGTTTGCTGTGAAGGGCGGTACTGTTGGCGACCTGGAGTAGCTTTGTAAACTGAACGCGGTGTTTTCACCACGTGATATTTCAGTATTTTAGTCGGATTATCTCCCCCAAAGTGTTGGGGAAAAAGTTTTTCTAACTCAGTAATAGTTGCAGCAACGATTTCGGCATCGGATTTAGATATCCAATCTTTGGCTGGTGCTAGAACTAATTCCAACATGGAACGGTCAGGATTGGCATATTCACGGCAAGTATTACTCATATCAGCATAAACGCTGAGGAGTGGAGAACGGGAAAATAGCAGATGATCAATATCTGTTAATTTGCGATCAAACCAGATATGAACATTAATCACCGGTACACCTTCCAAACCCTCCAATTTTTGGAAAAACTCCATAGCCTGCCAAGAACTTGGCAAAATTGGCTTTAAAGGATCAACTGGCAGGGCAGATACATAGGTATCCGCTGTAAATATTTCATCTTCTGCCCCATTTAAGCCCCGCAGCAAGAATCCTTTTACAGTTCCATCCTCGTTGAGTAAAATCTCTTTCAAGGGCGCATTCAGACGCACCTCACCACCGCGTTCAGTGATGTAGTCAATAATTGGCTGACACAATCTTTCTGTGGGTGAACCGTCCAGAAAGGCCATTTTTGAGCCGTTTTTCTCTTGGAGAAAGCGATTCAATGCCGTTAAGAGGACGGTGGCGGAAATTTCGTCTGGATCAATGAAGTTCAAGGCTTTAGACATAGCAATGAATACTTCTTTTTCTACTCTGGGGGGAACGTTTTGTTTTTGTAACCACTCCCGGAAAGAATATTTGTCCATTTCTTCGACATACTTTTGCCCCTGGAGAATAGCAGGTAGTAAACCAATCCCAAAACTGATTTTCTCCGGCCAGGTCAGCATATCGTTGTTTCTGAGAATTGCCACCATACCATTGATTGGCGCTGGCAAATCTGGAAAATCGAATCGGCTGTAAGTCCCCGGCGCTTCCGGCTGATTGAAAATCATTGTGTGTTCTTTCCACTGCAATCGATCTTCAATGTCCAATTCTTTGAATAACTGCAACATATTGGGATAGGCCCCAAAAAAAATGTGCAGTCCTGTTTCGTACCAGTCTCCATCAGCATCTTTCCACGCAGCCACTTTTCCCCCAACTACGTCTCGGCGTTCCAAAACGATGGGTGTGTGACCTAGATCAGTGAGATATTTTGCACAGGAAAGTCCTGCTAGTCCCGCTCCCGCGATTGCTACGCGCATTTAAACCTACTATTCTTCAATATTTCTTAACTGTTTTGTCGTTCTCATTATACGTTGCAATCCTTTACATTTGGCACGGTAGGTCTGATTGCTTCCCAAAAAATTCCCAAAATTTTGCCCTGACTATCTAATTTACCTTCATCTTCGCTCCAGGAGTAAACACAAAATTTTCTTACGTGATCAATATTTAGTGTAGTTTAGGACTCATTTTAAATCAGTGTATATTTTTGCTTAACTGCCCATCATCAATACAAAAAATGGCTTCTTTGCTCAGTGTTTATACGTGAAAAATCTATGTCTAATAGTAAAGTAAATAGCAAATAAAAATTGTATTCATAAGCAAAAATAATTGAAATATTAGTAATACTTCAAAACTAGATTTAAAACTTTTATTTATTTAAATCTCCATTACGGTATATGATGATCCCAGACAGTTTAATCATAATTAAATCTGAAAACGCATAGAAATTATGTAATTTCAAAAAACTTGTTCTTTGTTCGATAAAACTCTTTTTCTATTCAACCTGGGGATTATTTTTCTAGGAATTGTGCATCTATCTGGAGAATAACTAAACTATGATATCAACGGGAATACTATGGGTGAAATCCTTTACAGGAGGTGCTTTGGCGTTGACGGCAAATTTACCACTGGGTTTAATAGCTGCGTTTTCTCCAATCCAACTTCCAGCCAACTTAGTTAAGCCGCAAGCTCCATTTCTGACGATCGCTCAACAACATAAAAATGCTTGGCAAAAAACCTTAATATCAAAAACTGCTTTCACGGTTAACTGGATAAATAGGCAGTTATCGTCCTACAGAAATAAGTCTATCGCTGTACCTTCAATCACCTTGAAGGCAAAAGAAACGCAATTTTGTCCCTCTGTGCCAGAAAATATAGCTGCACAACCTCACTTGAAAAATGCTACTAACTTTTTACCAATAGTTACACAAGTTAGTGTTTCCAGGGTAGATTTATCACCTTCTACTGTTGTGCGATCGCTCCAAAGTTTCTTTAATGTCATCCGCAATCCAGTTGATCCAAATGGAAGTTATGATTACTCACCAGTATTGATTGTCAAGCGGAATCCATCCAGTTATGAAGTATGGGTTAATAACAGTTTTGTTGCCAGACTACCTGATCGAATTACAGCCAAAGCATTACAAAATCGCTTGCAGCAATTAACAAAAATACCTGCTGTACAACCTACAGAATTACAACCGGGCTTAGTAGATAAAACTCCTTCCATGATGGTAGGTAATCGGTTACTATTTGCAATAGATCAAAAACTCTCTCAGCAAATTGGTCGCAGCGGTGATATTTTGGCAATGGAATGGACTAATAATTTGCGAATAGCACTCCATACCAAACCCCTGACATTGGTACAAGGACAAATGGAAATGTATGGATTACAGTCCTCAACCACACAACTTTCTGGTATAGCTTCTTGGTATGGTGGCTATTTTCATGGTCGCTTAACCGCAAATGGTGAGATATATGATCAAGATGATTTTACTGTTGCCCATCGGACTCTACCTTTTAATACCTTCTTAAAAGTCACCAATTTAGAAAACAATAAATCCGTGATTGTCCGCGTTAATGATCGCGGTCCGTATATTTTACCCAGAAGCCTAGATTTATCTCGAACAGCGGCTCGTTGTCTCGATAGTGAACATACGGGAGTCGTAGCTTATAAAGCTGTGGTTTTACAACAAAATGCCCCGCAAATGACGTTGAAACCATCTCAACCAAAAACCGAAAATATGGCTAATGCTAAAAGTGAGTTATTAGTTTCCAATTTTTAGCTTAAACAGTAGAAGCCTCTCACCTCCCTATCGGGTAGGTGAACACAATAAAACCAAACTGTGTAAAGAAACGTAAAATCGTCCAAACCCTCTTCACTCTTGCCTCTTTCTTGCCTTTTACCTTGCCATAACGACAATTTTCAACGCCAACCTACTTATGTCAATACCCCAATCATCACAAAGCTTTGGTAATCATTTAATTCTGGGTATTTCCGGGACAAGTTTAAATGATGATGATAAACGGGCATTAAATGAACTAAAACCCATTGGTGTCATCTTTTTTGCCAAAAACTTTCTTGACGGTGTAAAATATCCAGTTTGGTTAGAACAGTTTAAAAACCTCATTGATGAAGTTCGCCAATATACTGAGCGTGACTCCATATTTACCACTTTAGATCATGAAGGTGGGCGGGTTGTACGGACACCTTTACCAATTACCCGCTTTCCTCAAGCTTATTTATTGCAGTCTCATGCTTATGAAGTTGCCAAAGCCACAGCACTAGAATTAAAATCTCTGGGAATTAATCTTTCTTGGTCTCCAGTTGCGGATATTTTCTCTAATCCCCAAAACCCGATTATTGGCGCTCGTGCATTTGGAACTACACCAGAAACCGCCAGTGAAGCAGCGGGAGAATATTACCGAGGATTACGGGAAGCAGGAATTTTAGGTTCTGCTAAACACTTTCCTGGACACGGAGATACCAGCACAGATTCCCATTTGGAATTACCAATCTTAAATTTGAGTTTAGAAGATTTGCGAAATCGGGAATTGATTCCTTTTCAAACATTAATTCAGTCAGAAATTCCATTAATTATGACGGCGCATATTTTGTTTCCGCAAATTGATCCAGAAGTACCAGCAACTTTATCTAAAATCATTTTGAATGATATTTTGCGAAAAGAGTTAGGTTTTCAAGGTGTGATAGTTTCTGATGATTTAGATATGAAAGCCGTATCTGAGATGTTTATGCAACCAGGAACGATTGCGCGGGCTTTTCATGCTGGTTGTGATTTATTTATAGTTTCTCGAAATATCAATTCCTCTTCTTTAGAACGAACATATAAAATAGCTGAAGATTTTTCTGCTAGTTTGAATAATGGTAGTTTGGATGTAGGAGTGGTGGAAGCTGCGCGGGAGAGGGTGGAAAAGTTATTACAGGTAACTCCTCAATATCCAGTTTCAACCCTTGACAAGGAGACGCTGGTGAAAAATGCGGAATTGAGTCTTCTGATCTCCTTCTAACTCCTGACTCTTAGCCCTCACAGATAACTTTTTCAGCAACCCCTATTGATCAGAAAAATACATTAGTGATTTAGTGAAAATCTGTAGTTATGTTAGCATGAGTGTTGGTGTGTCAGAACTATATGATTTCGGCATCCCTTCAACTAATCATCGCTAGAAACAATTCACTGATCCGATGGTACAATAAAAACAAATCAACTAAAGGTAGCGTTTATGGCAACCCTATTCAGTGAAACCAAATCACAGACTGGACTGGTCATCTCTTGGGAAGCCTTACCCGATGATTTTCAGTTAGAGGATGAACCAGTGGAAAATACAGGACAGCCACTTTTAGCGGGGGCTTTGCGGGAAAGTTTAGAAATAAGTGGATTTATTCAACCACAAATGTTAATTGCTGCCAATTTTGGGTTGTGTGCCACATTAAATGAGCAATTTGTGGCTAAAGCACCTGATTGGGTATATGTGCTTTCTGTTAAAGAGATATTAGCAGAACGTAAAAGCTATACACCCAATTTAGAAGGGGATGTACCGGCTGTAGTCATGGAGTTTTTATCAGATAAAGATGGTGGAGAATATTCAGTTAAACGTAGTTATCCGCCGGGAAAATGGTTTTTTTATGAACAAATTTTAAAAGTTGCTATTTACATTATTTTTGAGCCAGATGGGGGGTTATTAGAATATTATCAACTGGAAAATGGACGTTATGAATTACAACAACCAGATGAGAATGGTCGTCATTGGATTGACTCAATGGGACTGTTTTTAGGAACTTGGCGAGGGGAAAAGGAAGGTCGTTCTGGCTATTGGTTAAGATGGTGGGATCAAACAGGTAATTTGTTACCTTGGGCTGTGGAACAAATTGAACAGGAACGCCAACGTACTGAACAGGAACGCCAACGGGCTGAACAAGAACGCCAACGGGCGGAACAGGAACGTCAACGGGCGGAACAGGAACGGGAGGAAAAAGAACGGCTAATAGCTTATTTGCGATCGCAGGGAATTGACCCCGATAATTTGCCTATTAATTAGATGCCAATAATGTGGCAATATAGAACATTACTGCATTCTATCAATTGTCCGATATTGAATTGCTTCGGCTACGTGGTGAGGTTTGAGGTTTTCATCTCCTGCTAAATCGGCGATAGTTCGAGCTACTTTAAGAATGCGATCGCTCGCTCTTGCAGATAAACCTAATTTTCTAATTGCTGCTTCTAATAAATTGCGACTAGCATCATCTAATTGACACCATTTTTGTAAATGACGACTTTGCATTTGGGCATTACATTGTAAATCTTCTTTTTGAAACCGAATTACAGCTTTTTCCCTAGCTTTTTCTACTCGTTCCGCTACAGATTTCGACGCTTCTCCCGTTGGTTGTTGGGTAATTTCTTCGGGTTTTAAACGATTGACCGCTACTTGCAAATCAATTCTATCCATTAATGGTCCAGACAATTTTGCCCAATATTGTTCCCGTTGTCGAGGTGAACAAGTACAGCCTTGAATTGTATCGCCATAATAACCGCAAGGACAGGGATTTGTACTGGCTACTAATGTAAATTGTGCGGGAAAAGTCACAGATTGTTTAGTTCGAGAAATAGTCACAAACCCATCTTCTAACGGTTGACGTAAAAACTCCAAAACATCCCTTTTAAATTCCGTTAATTCATCTAAAAAAAGTACACCTCTGTGAGATAATGAGATTTCACCAGGACGGGGAAAAGTGCCACCACCAACCAAAGATGGACCAGATGCGGAATGGTGGGGACTCCGAAAAGGTCTTTCTCTAACTAAAGAACCCCGATTTTTCAACAATCCAGCCACAGAATGAATGCGTGTTACTTCCAAAGATTCAGGAAAACTTAAAGGTGGTAAAATTCCCGATAACCGCCTTGCTAACATCGTTTTTCCACTGCCTGGTGGTCCCACGAAAATCAAATTGTGTCCTCCCGCAGCCGCAATTTCTAACGCCCTGCGTGCGTGTGCTTGTCCTTTAACATCTTGCAAATCTGCTAAAGTTAAAGATGTTAACTGAGAAGTTTCTATTGTTTGATTTAACTGGACAGGTTGGTATTTTTGAGGATTATTTAATAAGTCCACCACATCAGCAACATCTTTGCAACCATAAACTGCTAAACCTTCAACAACAGCAGCTTCTTGGGCATTATCAATAGGAACAACTAAACCTGTAATTCCCATTTTTTTCGCAGTTGCAGCAATCGGTAAAACACCCGCCACCGGACGCAAACTACCATCTAGAGAAACTTCACCTAAAAATAAAAAATCTCCTAACAAATCGGCGTTAACTTGTTCAGAAGCTGCTAAAATTCCTATACTAATTGGTAAATCAAAAGCTGGTCCCTCTTTCCTCAAATCTGCGGGAGTTAAGTTAATGACAATCTTCCGTATGGGAAAGGCAAAACCGGCATTTTTCAAAGTTGCTTTTACCCGTTCTTTAGATTCTTGAATAGCCGAATCTGGTAAGCCTAAAATGACAATTCCTGGTAAACCACCAGAAACATCAACTTCCACACCCACCTTTACAGCGTCAATCCCGATGATAGATGCACTCCAAACTCTAGCCAGCATTTTTTACATATCAATAAACTTTGAGAATATCAAAGCAGATTTTTGGGTGCATTAACAATGAGTGAAATCACCCAAGAGGATTGTTAATATAATAATAGCAGCCAAAGATGCGGGTGACTCATGGTTCAAGCATTAACAAAACTTAGTTTGTTTTAAGTAGGGGTTGCTGAAAAAGTTGTCTGTGAGGGCAGGCAAGAGTTTGGGCTATCTGTTATCCCTAAATTTTCTGATTTATTCAACCCAAAATGCACGCTTTTGGGACTAAAAGACGTAAAGGTAAGATTTTTAAAGGTTCAATTTAGGAATTTCATATCTCAATATGGCTTCGCCACGCAGGCTATCAGCAACGCCTGTTTTTGCAGAGTGACAGGATTTTACACGAGTCACAACTGAAACGAAGCCGTTAGTGCTACCGCCAAAGCATCTGCCGCATCATCAGGTCGAGGAATTTCATCTAAATCCAATTCCCGCATCACAGCCTCTTGCACTTCTGACTTATCTGCCTTACCATAATTCGTTAAAGCTTGCTTAATTTGGGGAGGTGCAAATTCCACATAAGGGAGTTTACGCTGTCCTAAAACTAACATCAGTACACCCCTGGCTTGTGCTACAATAATGGTATTTGCCATCCGATAAAAGAATAATTTTTCAATGGCTACTAAATCCGGCTGTAAATCCTCCATGACGGTGTGTAAATCGTCAAATAATGTGCATAGTCGTTGACTCATTTCCATATCGGCACTGGTGCGAATTACGCCAAAATCAACCATCTGTACCCTTGTCTGTTGTTCTTTTGTTTGACTTTGCTGCCAATCAATTGCCCCAAATCCCACAGTTGCTAGTCCCGGATCTATTCCTAAAATTCGTTTTCTCATAAAATTCTTGATAACTGGGGTAATTGGTGATTGGTATTTCCTTCTTCTGACTCCTAACTGGGCGCAGGCCCTGCGCCCCTAATCGGCGATTATGAAGGATTGAATAAATGTGATGGTTTTCCCTTAGTGTGGAAACCAGGTGATGTAAATTTTTTGTTAAATATTGTTTGTACCAACTTTCCCTATTAGGTATGTTTATCGGTTTTCTGAAACAAGCCATTAATTCGCTACAGCTACAGTCTCAAGGTCGCACTTCCTATCGGGTTAACCAATGGTGCAAATGGTTGTCTCCTGGATTAGCTGTGAAACGCTGGTTACTTATCAGTATTGGGGGTGTTTTCTTAGCCAGTTTGGGGTTGGCTATTTGGGTAAAATTAACCCCGATTTTTTGGATTCTGGAATTGCTGAAAGGTCTTTTGGGTTTGCTGGCTGACATTTTACCCAACTATATCAGTGGTCCGGTACTCCTGGTATCTGGTGTGCTGTTGGTGCTGTGGGGACAATCTCGCACTGTTGGTTCAATTACGGAAGTTCTCAGACCTATTGGTGATGAAGAGGAGTTGATAGATGTCCTTTTGGCACATCGTCGCTTATACCGGGGTCCGAAAATTGTGGTTATTGGTGGTGGAACTGGACTTTCAACTTTACTCAGAGGCTTAAAAACTTATAGTGCTAATATTACTGCTATCGTCACCGTAGCAGATGATGGCGGTTCTTCTGGGAGACTGCGGGAAGAATTTGGCGTTTTACCACCGGGTGATATCCGCAATTGTTTGGCGGCGTTAGCAGATGAAGAAAAATTACTGACGGAATTATTTCAATATCGCTTTCGGGCGGGAGATGGTTTAACAGGTCACAGTTTTGGTAATTTGTTTTTAACTGCCATGACTGATATTACTGGGGATTTGGTGCAAGCGATCGCTGCCAGTTCTAAGGTATTGGCGGTGAGAGGACAAGTTTTACCTGCTACCCTTAGCGATGTCCGTCTCTGGGCAGAATTGACAGATGGTCGCCGCATTCAGGGTGAGTCGAATATTCCGAAAGCTGCGGGGAAAATTGTCAAAATTGGTTGTATTCCTGAAAATCCACCGGCAGTTCCTGCGGCAATTAAAGCCATTAAAGAAGCTGATTACATTATTATTGGTCCGGGTAGTCTTTACACTAGCTTAATTCCTAATTTGTTAGTTCAAGAAATTGCTGATGCGATCGCCGCTACTAATGTACCTCGTATCTATATCTGCAACATTATGACCCAACCAGGAGAAACTGATGGATATAGTGTTGCTGAACATATTCAAGCAATAGATGACGCTTGTGGCAATAGAAGGTTATTCGATGCCGTATTAGTTCATAAAAAAATGCCCTCAGCCCAAGCACTGATCCGTTATGCCCAACAAAACGCCCATCCAGTTTTTTTAGACCGAGAATCTGTCACCAAATTAGGACGGCGAATAGTTCCTGCGAATATTCTCTTTGAAGATGAAAATGGTGCTGTTCGCCATGACCCGCAGAGATTAGCCAAAGTTTTATTAAAATGGTACAGTGGCGCACATCACGGAAAATAAAAACCGGTGACAGGGAAATATGTTTCGCCATTACCAATTATAGCTGTAGCCAGAATGATTAGGACATTATTGATCCTTAAAACCTAATCATACCAAGGATTTCACTTTTGCCTCTTGCCTCTTCCCTCTTGCCTTCTGCTATACCAACCTAAAATATTTATGACTTCTTCGATCATTTCTCAAACTGAACCACCCCTTCCCCCTTGGGAAACTTTACCCACAATGTATGATTTACCTAGTGAAAACCCGGAGGAAAAAGGCTTGCCAGATGACTTTCATTTTTTACAACCTTTACTTTTATATTTAACATTTCAACCCATAAACTGGAATCCAGAAGTTGTTTATAGTGCGGCTGATTTGAATCTTTATTATGATCTGCAAAATCCTTTATGGTATAAACGCCCAGATTGGTTTGGTGTGGTTGGAGTGCCAAAATTATATAATGGTCAAGATTTGCGTTTAAGTTATGTCACTTGGCAAGAACCAGCAAACCCTTTTGTAGTTGTAGAATTATCATCTCCTGGTACAGAAGATGAAGATTTAGGTAATAAGGAAAGTAAGATAGGTAAACCTCCCACCAAATGGGAAGTTTATGAACGGATTTTAAGAATTCCTTACTATATTGTTTTTAGTCGCTACACCAACCAAGTCCAGGCATTTCAGTTAGTAGGTGGTCATTATGAACCTATGAATATGATTGAAGGACGCTTACTAATACCAGAATTAGGTTTAAGTTTAGGACTATGGCAAGGGACATTTCGAGATATTCCTAAGTTATGGCTAAGGTGGTTCACACTAACAGGAGAATTAATTCCTGAACCAACAGAAGAAACAATAGAAGCAAAAAGAAAAGTCGAACAACTAACACAAATGTTGCGTGATTTAGGCGTTAATCCCGATGAACTGGATAATGCTTAGACGTTACCAATTACCAATTACCAATTACCAATGAATAAAATTTCCCTTCCTAATATGGAAGCAACACAACAATTAGGTATTACCCTTGGTGAGACTTTAAATGCTGGTAGTGTGATTTTACTAGAAGGCGATTTAGGTGCTGGTAAAACTACCTTAGTCCAAGGGATTGGTAAAGGTTTGGGAATAATCGACTCTATTGTTAGTCCTACTTTTACTTTGATTAATGAGTACCCAGAAGGGCGCATTCCCCTTTATCACTTAGATTTATACCGTCTAGAACCTCAAGAAGTTACAGGATTGAACCTCGAAAGTTACTGGGAAGGCATAGAAGTAACACCGGGAATCGTGGCTATTGAATGGGCGGAACGAATGCCATATTTACCAGATAGTTATTTAAAGGTATGTTTAAAATATGGTGAAAATGGCGAACGTCAAGCCGAAATTATTACTGTAAATTGTGAATTATCAACAACTGACAACTAACTACGAAAAAGTTAAAGCTTGTCCGCGAACTTGTGTATTTAGCTGACCATGATCATAAACAATTTCACCACCGACAATTGTTGTTACAGGCCAACCTGTTAAATTCCAACCTTCAAAAGAATTCCAACCACACTTGCTGACAACTTCTTCCCGTTTAACTTCATGGTAATTTTTTAAATCTACCAAAACTAAATCAGCATCATATCCAGGGGTGATTTCTCCCTTGTTAGGAATACCATAAGCTACCGCGACAGCTTTAGACATCCATTGCACAACTTGGGCAACAGTACATTTTCCATCCATAGCAGCGGTTAACATTAAAGGTAAAGAAGTTTCTACACCGGGCATTCCTGAAGGAGTGTTGGGGTAGGTTTGGGCTTTTTCCTCCAGAGTGTGGGGGGCGTGGTCAGTGGCAATGAAATCAATAATACCATCACGTAGAGCTTGCCAGAGAACTTGATTATCATGGGGCGATCGCAAAGGTGGATTCATTTGTGCTAAGGTACCAATAGTTGCATAAGCACTAGTATTCAACAGTAAATGTTGTGGTGTTACCTCTGCCGTCACCCAACTAGGTTTATCCTCACGTAGTAACTCCGCTTCCTCTGCTGTTGACATATGCAGAATATGTAACCGGCGTTGATATTTTTTAGAAAGCTTTAACGCCAATTGCGTTGCCAGCAAAGCAGCTAGATTATCTTGAATTTGGGAATGAATAGCCGGGTCTGTAATCCCCGCAAACTCCTGTTTGCGTTGATTAATTCTCGCTTGGTCTTCGGCATGAACAGCAATTAAACGAGTTCCCTGGGCAAAAATCGCCTCTAGTGCCTCTTCTTGGTTTACCAACAACTGTCCGTGCATTGACCCCATAAATACCTTAATTCCCGGTGTTGGCTGGGCAGAAAGTAAATCTGGTAAATTATCCGCCGTAGCCCCAATAAAAAAGCCATAATTAACCAAGCACTTCTGGGCTGCCCGTTGTAACTTGTCATCTAAAGCTGATTGAGTAATGGTTAAAGGTCTTGTATTCGGCATTTCTAGAAAGGAAGTAACTCCCCCCTTAGCGCAAGCACAACTGGCAGTAAATAAGTCTTCCTTATATTCTAGACCCGGTTCACGGAAATGCACCTGGGGGTCAATCACACCAGGCAACAAAGTTAATCCTTGTGCGTCAATGTCACAAGTGGGTGTGGCATTAGTAATTTCTTGCCCTACTTGGGTGATTTGCCTTCCTTCTATCAGCACATCGCCAATCATTGACTCACCATTGGGTAAAATAATTTCAGCGTGGCGAATCAGTAAACTTTGTGGATTTGACATGGATTTAAAATTTTTCGGGATAAAGGAACTATTTATAGATGATAGATAACCTTTTCTTTAAGGTAAACTTAATTGGCACGAAGAATCGGCGATTTTGGTTTTGTGTTAAAAAATGTTTATAGTCAAGAAAGCTAAAAACCTGAATGTTTGTAGCTGAATAAAAGAAAAACACTAGATTTTTTACTTTATTTACCTACCATCTGCTCCATATTGTTAAGATTAATAATATCAAGTCTCTCCGTCTGAGTTCAATACTAGTCTGATAACATACTTCAACAATTTCATGCAAAATCAAGCGTCTGATAAAAACTCTAGCCAAGAACCCGATAACTCCTGGATAGTAGAGCTAGGTAAAACGATGATACTGAGTATCTTTCTAGCCCTAGGAATTCGTACCTTTGTTGCTGAAGCCCGTTGGATTCCCACTGGCTCTATGGAACCAACTTTACATGGTGTTAAAGACCAATGGAAGGCAGACAAAATTATTGTTGATAAAGTAAAGTATAGATTTGCTAAACCGGAACGGGGAGATATAGTAGTATTTTCGCCGCCCCAAGAAATACAAAATAATCCTGAACGGGAAGCATTTATTAAAAGAGTAATCGGTTTGCCTGGTGAAAAAGTAGAATTGAGAAAAGGCAAAGTCTATATCAACAGCAAGCCTTTACGGGAAGATGTTTACCTAGCTCCTACCGTACAAACATTCGTTGATGCTTGCAATAGCACTGGACTTCAGCCTCCTTTTTTAGCTCAACCAGAAGTTATCCCCCAAAATTCCTACCTCATGCTTGGTGATAATCGTCCTAACAGTTATGATGGGCGTTGTTGGGGCGTTGTTCCCCGTAGTAATATTATTGGTCGGGCTGTAGTTCGTTTTTGGCCTCTCGATAGAATGGGTGCAATTGATAAATCTCCTGCCTATTCATCTCCACAACCATGAAACAATGTCATACCTAGCAAGGATTTTGCTATATCCAATCAAGTCACTGGATGGTATGGAAGTAGAGGAGGCAACTATTCTCTCCAGTGGCGCACTTCAGTATGATGTCCGCTTTTTAGGAATTAACCCTTGTCAACGTTGTGTTGTCCCCACGCGGGACACTTATACAGGGGAGGCTTATCCAAACTTTCAGAAAATCTTTGGGCAAAAACGCCAAGCAACTATGCCCACTTATGTAAATACAGCGCAATTTAATCATTTTTATAGATTAAGTGTAAATACCAGAGTTCCCGTGGCAGAAGTAGGGAAAATAATTACTTTGGGCAGTAGTATTGAAATATGCCAATAAAAAATTAGTAACAAAAAAATCTAAATTTTCCTGATCACAGGCTGCAATTTCCAGTGAAATAAACGCATAATGGAAATGTGACTGATTTATTAGCCCCTTTACAATCCCTAAAACAAGGTAATTGGTTCAAATTGATTTGCGGAGCCAGTTATCAACATCTTCCTGCGGTCAGAAATCTCACGTTAGCATACACTTTGGCGGGTGCTGACTGTATAGATGTAGCTGCCGACCCGGCAGTTATTGCCACTACTCAGGAAGCTTTACTGATAGCCCAAAACTTGGTAGAGGATGCCCAGCAGCGAGGCTTTGCCTTTACAGGTAATTTACCATTGTTAATGGTTAGTCTCAATGATGGTGAAGATCCCCATTTTCGGAAAGCTGAGTTTAATAATCAGGACTGTCCTAGCGATTGTTCCAGACCATGTGAAAAAATTTGTCCAGCCCAAGCAATTTTATTTAACAATACCAAAGATGATTTTTCTGGAGTAATTTCTGAAAAATGTTATGGCTGTGGCCGTTGCCTTCCTATCTGTCCCTATGGGATAATTTATACAAAATCTTATGTGTCAACGCCAGGAGCGATAGCTTCGCTTGCCAGGGGCAACGCACCATTGATTATGTCAACAGGAATAGATGCTGTAGAAATTCATACTCAAGTGGGGCGGTTGGCAGAATTCCAACGGTTATGGGATGCAATGACACCCTGGGTAGATCAATTAAAATTGGTAGCCATCAGTTGTAACGATGGAGAAGGGTTAACTGATTACCTACAAGCTATTTACAATTTAATTGTCCCCCGTCCCCAGTTTTTAATTTGGCAAACTGATGGACGTTCAATGAGTGGTGATATTGGTGATGGTACTACCATCGCCACAATCAAATTAGGACAAAAAGTTTTGACAGCAAACCTACCGGGATATGTGCAGTTAGCAGGCGGCACTAATAGCTACACCGTCCCTAAATTGCGGGGAATGGGACTTCTCCAAGAGGCAAGGGAGCAGGGAGCAAATAAGGAAAGGGAGCAGGGAGCGGGGAGCAAGGGGGGAAATGAAGAAATGGAGCAAGGAACAGGATATAAGCAGGAAAATTCATCTCCCCTGCCCCCTGCCCCCTGCCCCTCTGCCTTTATCTCTGGGATTGCCTATGGTAGTTACGCTCGTGTATTGCTGTCACCCATTCTTGACCAGTTGGAAAACAAGGAGGTGATTAACACTGATAGTCAAGGTCATATGCGCCTAGAAGAAGACCCGAAATTACTGTGGGAGGCTGTAAGGCTTGCCCATACTCTCGTTTCCCAGATTAAGTCTGGGCAGTAACGCTCCAACCATGTCTCTAAAAACGTCAAGTCACCAATAGAAAGCATGACGATTACAGAAGATCTCCAAAAGTTGTTAGATATTTTGCCTCAAGACCTCCAAAAAAAATTAGAGAATCATCCGAAAGGGGATATTTTAGTTGAGGTAGTCTTGGATTTAGGCCGTCGCCCTGAAGCTCGGTTTCCCTATGCAGCGGAGTATCTGAGCGAAACACCGGTCACTCAAGCACAGATAGATGATTGCATTCAACGAGTTGGAAATTTTGGGGGGGATAATCGGGCTGGAATTGAGCAAACTTTGCATCGGATCAGTGCTATCCGCAACCGTAGTGGTAAAATTATTGGCTTAACTTGTCGTGTCGGCAGGGCAGTATTCGGAACAATTGCCATGATCCGCGATTTGGTGGAAACTGGTCAATCAATTCTCATGCTGGGTCGTCCTGGTGTTGGCAAAACTACAGCTTTAAGAGAAATCGCCCGTGTGTTGGCGGATGATTTGCATAAGCGAGTGGTGATTATTGACACATCTAACGAAATTGCTGGGGATGGTGATGTTGCTCACCCGGCCATTGGTCGGGCAAGACGGATGCAAGTTTCTCAGCCAGAGTTACAACATCAAGTCATGATTGAGGCTGTGGAAAACCATATGCCAGAAGTCATTGTCATTGATGAAATTGGTACAGAACTGGAAGCTTTAGCAGCCCGGACAATTGCCGAACGCGGGGTACAATTGGTGGGAACTGCCCACGGTAATCAGATTGAAAACCTAATTAAAAATCCTACTCTGTCGGATTTGGTTGGGGGGATTCAGGCGGTGACACTGGGAGATGATGAGGCAAGACGGCGTGGTTCGCAAAAGACGGTTTTGGAACGCAAAGCTCCGCCTACTTTTGAGATTGCTGTGGAAATGTTGGAACGGCAACGCTGGGTAGTTCATGAGTCTGTGGCTGATACGGTTGATACGTTGTTACGTGGTCGTCAACCTACTCCACAAACTAGAACTGTTGATGATCATGGCAAGGTTGCTATTGTTAGACAGTTGGCTGTAGTCAATGGTGGCAATGGTAATGGTCACGTTACGAATGTGGAAGAATCTTTCCTCTCTGCTAAACCTAATGGTTGGCGTTCTTCTGGACAAATGGTGGCTTTACCACCTTTATCTCTGGATAGAGAAAGACCAACGGGACGCAGTGAATTTGACCGGTTGTTGGATGAATCTTTCAATTACTCGGAAAGTTTTGATTTTGCCAGCCGTAAACAAGCAGGTCCCAATGGGGAAGATTTACCATTGCATATTTACCCCTATGGGGTGAGTCGTCACCAATTGGAACAGGTGATTAATGTGTTAACTTTGCCAGTGATATTGACCAAAGACTTAGATAGTGCGGATGCTATTTTAGCTTTGCGATCGCACGTCAAGAATCACGCTAAGTTAAGACAAATGGCTAAGGCTCGTCATGTCCCCATTCATGTGATCAAGTCTAGTACAATTCCCCAAATTACTCGCAGTCTCCGCCGCTTACTAAATATTGATGATCCAGATATGGGCGACGACAGAGAGTTACAACTGTTACTACACAACGGTGGTGATGATGAAATGGACGCTTTGGAGGAAGCAAGACTTGCTGTAGAGCAGATTGTTATCCCTAAAGGTCAGCCTGTGGAGTTATTACCCCGTTCTTCCCAAGTGCGGAAAATGCAGCATGAGTTGGTGGAACATTATCGTCTCAAATCCGATAGTTTTGGCGATGAACCGAATCGGCGGTTAAGAATTTACCCGGCGTAGGTTGTTGATAAATTTTCCCTGAAATGATTGTTTTTAAGTCTTTTCAGGGGATTCTTGGGAGGGGAATTTATGAAATAAATGGCAATCCTATTTGATTTGTGAACATTGCAAAAGTCAGATCCCCGACTTCTTAAAGAAGTCGGGGATCTTGTTGCTCATAACTCATTTAGGATTGCTATAAATAGGGATTGTTAAATAAACCTAAAACCATTTATTAACAAAGTGTTTCGCGGATTTTTACCACAAAAAAGTGCAAGGTTTTGGCTAATGGTGTCTCGAAATAGGTGCATTTTTCCTTGTCGGATTGGGAAAATTGAGGATATCCAGTTGAGATCTTCAAAATTCTCTCTTGAGAAGGATTCTGAAAATATAAATAACCTATAGGATGGATTATATATTTTACCCTGAGTGAAGTTGGGCTTGGTTTACCCTCCAAGCCTTTTTATCTTTTTGTTCGTCCTGCAACCTATTATTTATTGGCTGTCATACCTGGACTTTGTGCTTCTTGTATCATCTCAGGAGAAAGTTCTCGCACTGTGCGAAAGGGAAATAGACGAGTTGAGGAAATTTGAGCATAGTCAGAAGTTAGAAAAGGAGCATATTGACTAGCTTCAGGAGTTAACTGTGCTGCCATTGCTAGGGTAATACCTTTGAGAAACTGCCGCACATCTTTAGCTTGTTCTCCAACTACTTCTTTGTTCAAGATAGGTGTATTTGGTTTCCCCATTTGATATGGAGTCAGACTAGGATCTATGATGCTTAAATGAGAAGCACCAACCACACCCACCAACCATTTTGGAGAGGGAATTTTCGCAAAACCCGTAACTTGTTCAGTTAATGCAGGGGTGATTTTATCTGCGGAACTGGAGAGGATTAATGTAGGGATTTGTACGTTTGTTAATCCAGTTTCCCCAAACATTAAAGAAGTGGTAGGATTAAGAGCGATCGCCTGTTTAATTCTCCCATCGCGCAATTGATAGGTTTTTTCTGGTAATGCTTGAGCCACACATTGAAGAGTTTCACCCAAGTTAGCCTTAGCTAAGTTTTGCTGACAGCGTTGTTTGAGGGTTTCGATTTGTAATTCGCCCCCAGCCAATGCCAAAGCCGTTCCCCCACCAAAGGAATAACCTACAACCATCACATTATTAGTTGCTAATTTTCCCCGTAAAGGACTATTCGCAGCTTGGTTAACTTTTTCCAATTCATCAACAATAAAACTCACATCTTTGGGACGGTCTAAAAATTCTTGGGGTGCAACCAGTTGTTTTCTACCTTTGGTGACCGCCTTGAAATTAGTTTCATTACTACCAGGATGTTCTAAAGCCGCAACGACATAACCATAAGAAGCCAAATGTTCGGCTAAATAACGCAAGTCAGTCCGCACCGAACCCCAACCATGAGAAAAGACAATTACGGGTTTATTTACACTGACAGCGGTAGAGAAATAAACATCCAGGGGAATTTTTCGTTGACGCTTTTGGTCATTGAAACTTAACTTGAGTATCTGTACCTGTGCGCTTCCTGCTTGAGTAGGATCTAGAGAAGAGGCAACTTTGATATCTTTGGGGTTAACTTGGGGAGAAAGACCAAACATAAACCGCTGAGTGCGGACAAATGCACCATTTAAACTCCCCGCCACAGTTAAAGCCTGGGGTAAATTAATTTCTAGGCGTTTACTGGGATAGGCAGCAATAAAACTTAGTATAGATAAACCCTGTGGAGAATTAGCAGCTAAAACCAATCCCCCTTTCATAGCTTGTAATCCCGATTGATCTCGACGGGTAATAGCTGTAGAGACATCGCTAAGGATTGTAGTCCCAATTTGGGTATTGATTAATCTACCTAAAGTAGCAACATTTATGGGAATTCGGATTTTTAGTCCCTCTACCAAAAAACGACGTTGTTCTTCAGTCATTCTTTTGGTATAAGTTCCCAAACTATCTGGTAATTTGCCAGTTTCCGTAGATTTTTTTAACTCTTCCAAGGATACAGATTCCTCTATGGGTCCATAACGAATCACAACTGTATCTGCTGCTTGTACGGAAGAATTAACTCCAAAAAACGGTGTTAGGGCGACAATACAAAATGCCCCTGCAAATACCTTAAAATTCTTCCAGTTTTTCTCTGTGAACATCTTTATATTGCCCCTCAACTTAGGAGATTCTACCTGATTTTACGGTCTTTATCCTACATTTGAACACCCCATTTCTGAATCAGCAACTCCCATAGAGTTCACCTACTTACCTGGATAGAACCCTATTATCCACAGATGTTGAATTTTTATTTGACTCATACAGTTATATTAAAGCTTTTGTCCTGTGTAGATGGAGCGAACTTCACCGTTACGACGAACAATAGCTTCTCCGTTACTGACATCTACGAGTGTCCAGCCTGTAGTACCAATATTTTCACCTAGATTAATTCGGCGACTAATACCATCTACCTTAAACAAAGCCACGGATTTATTACCCAACTCCAATAGTCCCTCTAATTGAGCAGAATAGCTAGGTGATAAATCCTGTTGTGATATGTTCTTAGTTTCTTTTACAGGTGCAGGGGGAACAATTGTTGGTAATTGCGGTGGTGCGACTTTCACTAGTTGAGGATTAACAGCTGCTGGTTTGAGATTAACCTGTGATGTTTTGGGTATGGGTTTAATTACTGGTTGTATAGTATTAATAGTAGGCGAATTATTAACTGTTAAAGATGAAGGTAAGGTAGGTGGTACTGGGACTGTGGGAACAGTTGGTATTTGATATTTGGGTGCAGGAGACTGATAAACTGGAATATATATGCGCTCAACCACATTAGGGGTAGTCAAACGACTATTAGCAGGTAGCATATTATTTGCTGCTACAGATAGTGGTAGGGTTTCTGTTGGTTGGGTATTTGGTAAAGGTGAGGCGGTGGTTTGATTGAGATTAACAGTGGGAAATCCTGGTTTAGCAATTGTTTTATTATAGGTTGTTCCTTGCTGTTCTATGACAGTTAAGGCTTCCAACATATAATTTACTAAGTCTAACTGAGGATCTGTGGTTATAGATGCAGGTGATAGTGTCTGGTGATTTGGTAAACTTTGGGAAGTTAATTGGGCATTTATTGTATTTAATAAACCAGACTCGGTCAAGTAGACCATTCCCAAAGTCCCTACGGTTAGGCTTAATCCCATAAATATCAGTTTACCTAAACCACTGGTTTGTTGTTGTTCAGTAGTTGTAATTGCTCTGATAGATGGATGATTAACCACTAGTGTAGTGGTTTGGACGTTTTTAATAGGTGCAGTAGATTGTAATGGACGATTAAGTTTTGAGGGCAAAACCACATCTGGCATTTGAAATGTCATGGTTTGCACGGGGACAGATTCGGTTCTCTCTCTATGATGATTTCGCTTGCTTCGACCATCAAGAATGTTGTCAATATCATGAAAAAGTTCGTCCATTAAGCTTTCAGCATAGCTTTCTATTGTCCAAGGCTGGTTATTAACGAAATCTATGCCTAAGGACATACTGGCGCTATCGGACGCTTCTGAAATAAGTAAATCAGTGCTGGATTTGGGTAACATAGACTTTTTCGGTTGTTCGTTGTCAGTTGTTAGTTGTCCAAGAGGATGTTTTAAAAGTGGTGTCCCGTAATTTTCATCACATTTTTACCTCATTTATAAGGGAAGGGTTAGGGAGGGGTGAAATATTTGATACAGCAATCATGACTTTTCCAACACCCTCTAAGAGAAGGAATAAGGAAGAAGAAAATTTCCCATACTAGAATTATTACTAGAATAGTTGTCCTCCCTATAACCCATTACCCATTACCCATTACCTATTGCCGTCTTGTTTTTAGCTACTTCTAAATATATCAAAAGAGCGTTGATATCGGCTGGGTTAACTCCGCCAATTCTTGCTGCTTGTCCAATGGTGAGAGGTTTAACTTTGTTGAGTTTTTCTCTGGATTCTTTAGATAAAGTCTCAATGGTTGAGTAGTCTAAATTGCCAGGTAGTTGGCGATTTGCCTGACGGGCAACTTGGTCAATTTGGTTTTGCTGTCTGGCTAAATAACCAGCGTATTTGATGTCAATTTCTGCGCCTTCTTTTTCAGCTTGCTGGAGAATAGGGTTATCAAGTCCGTGGCGTTCTAAATCAATGTAATGGATACCTGAACGACGCAATAAATCAGCCAGGGTAATAGAACCTTTAATTGCTTCTTGGGTATCGTGAGCGATCGCCTGTCCCACTGCCTCATTCTCTTTTATTCTAGTAACATGAAGGCGTTTTTTCTCCGCTGTAATTTGTTCTTGTTTTTGACTATACAAATCCCAGCGCCGGTCATCAATTAAACCTATTTCCCGTCCTAAAGGTGTCATGCGGATATCAGCGTTATCGGAACGCAGTAATAACCGATACTCTGACCGACTGGTGAGCATTCGATAAGGTTCGCGTAAATCCTTCGTACACAGGTCATCAATTAACGTGCCAATATAACTTTGTTCACGGGGGAAAATAATCATTTCCTCACCTCGCACAAACCGCGCTGCATTGATTCCCGCTACTATCCCTTGAGCAGCCGCTTCTTCATAACCGGTCGTTCCATTTACCTGTCCGGCACAAAATAACCCTGGAATTTTCTTGGTCATCAACGAGGGAAAACATTGAGTTGCAGGTAAATAATCATACTCCACAGCATAAGCCGGACGCAACATCACACAATTTTCCAAACCAGTCAAACTCCGCAACATCAAAATTTGCAAAGTTTCGGGTAAACCAGTGGAAAAACCTTGAATATATAATTCAGGAATATCTCTTCCTTCCGGTTCAATAAAGATTTGGTGACTTTCCTTATCGGCAAAGCGGACAATCTTATCTTCAATACTCGGACAATAGCGGGGTCCCTTTGCTTCCACCCAACCACCATACACTGGCGACAAGTGCAAGTTTTCCCGAATTAAGCGATGAGTTTCTTGAGTCGTGCGGGTCATGTGACAAGGCATTTGTTCCCGTTCTACCCACACTTGGGGGTCAAAACTGAACCACCGCACAGCTTCGTCTCCTGGTTGCACTTCCATTTGACTGTAATCAACGGAACGCTTATCAACCCGTGCTGGTGTCCCAGTTTTCAGTCGGCCGGTTTCAAATCCCAAACGATTCAGAGTTTGTGTTAACCCTTCCGCTGCAAACTCTCCCGCGCGTCCTGCGGCCATGGATTTATTCCCCACCCAAATTTTACCGCCTAAAAATGTGCCAGTGGTGAGAATGACAGCTTTACAGTGAAAAGATACGCCAAAATAGGTTTCTAAACCAATAACTTCATTACTATCATTTAAGATTAAATCCGTGACCATGCCTTCCCGAATTGTCAAGTTCTCTTGATTTTCGACAATTCCCTTCATTATCGCCGCATATTCCCGCTTATCAGTTTGCGCCCGTAATGCCCACACCGCTGGACCCCGTGAAGAATTGAGGATGCGTTTTTGCAGGTATGTCCGGTCTGCCATTTTGCCAATTTCCCCACCCAAAGCATCTATTTCATGGGTTAATTGGGACTTGGCAGGACCACCCACTGCGGGGTTACAGGGTTGCCAAGCGATTTTATCTAAATTTAGGGTCAATAGCAAAGTTCGACAACCGAGGCGAGCAGTGGCAAGCGCTGCTTCACAACCGGCGTGACCTGCACCGACGACAATCACATCATAAGCGTCTCGGAATTCAACGGAACTGTGCATGGTCATAACCAATGAAGAATTAAAAATTCTAAAGTTTAAAAAGCTAATTACATTCGGTATTTTAGCCTATATTTAGGAGCGATTTCAGTTTTTACTAGCTTAGGAACGTGGATTTATTAACTGACAATTCTTGATAACCACCGTATAAAGATATTAAAAATAACGATAAAAAGCTTAGATGCGCTCCATGCCATTCCCAGTGTGGTTTTAGTGTGTCTCGTAACCCGCATTTCTCACAAACAATGCGATTCCTGGGTCGCGCTATCTCTATTCCTTCGGAACGCTATGCGAACGAGACGCTACCGCGAACGGTATCGCAATATATCTAATCCTTATAGAGAAACGGTTTCGGGCATTTTTCACGGAGTTGATTTTCGATGCAGTGTGAAAACCCAGAATCCAGATTTTATAAGGGTTTGAGGATTTCGGTGAGAAATCCGGGGTAATAGGTTAATCTGGTTCATAGGGGTTTCTTTGATCCTGTGGTAACTTTCCATGAAACCCTTTCTCTGTTGCCTCTTTCAGCTTTTTCTCTATTTTTCGTCCTGTACAGAGTACAAACTATTGCAAAATGTCTTCAGAATTCCCAATTGGTAGTAAAGTCCGTGTGGTATCATTGCCACCATACCTAAAAACTGCTGAACCAATGCCGATGTTACGTCCCCCTGAAGTAATTCATATTGGCGAAGAGGGTATAGTTCTTGACCGTCGCCCTGGTGGTTATTGGGGTGTGCGCTTTACTAGAGGAGCTTTTCTCATAGATAGCCAATACATTGAAAGTATCGAAAACCCGTCTGATCCCCAATCAGATTGAAAATAGAGAACAACAAGAATGTAAACTTATTTAAGTTATTTTTTTGGTTGAGAAAATGGGTTCTCGTCGCACTTTTATTAGCATCTTATTTGCTTCTTGTTTGGCCGTTATTAGTTGCTTTAATTTTACCCCTCCTGCTCAAGCTTTAGGTGGTAAATTACCCACAATTAATCAACCCGCACCTGAATTTACTTTACCAACTAATACAGGCAATGGTAAAGTCTCTTTGGTTGATTTTCGGGGTAAGTGGGTAGTTCTTTATTTCTACCCCAAAGACTTTACCTCTGGTTGTACTATTGAAGCCCGACGTTTTCAGCAAGATTTACCTAAATATATTCAGAAAAATACTGAGGTCATTGGTATCAGTGCTGATGATGTTGATTCTCATGCAGAATTTTGTGACTCGGAGGGGTTAAAATTTCCTTTGTTAGCTGATATTAAGGGTGAAGTTAGTAAGGCTTATGGTTCTTGGATAGGTGTTGTCTCTATGCGCCATAGTTTTATTATTGATCCTCAAGGGATATTACGCGCAACTTTTGTGAAGGTTAATCCTAGTATTCACAGTATGCAAGTTTTGGAAATGTTGAACAAGTTGCAATCTTCTGTTTCTTAGAAAGACGGCGATTAGCAAGACGGCGATTAGAAATCGCGGCTACACAAACAAAGTCCACCTGCGTGGACTAATAGTAATAGAAGTTTAACCTGCGAAGGCAGGTTTTGTCTGTGTAGCTGTGATTTCCAATCGCCAGGTATAATTCCATTGGAGGGCTAATTTTTTGATATGAATCATGATCCTTATATTGTGAAACCAGGTGATCAGATTTCTTTGATCAAAGACTATAATCCAGGTTACAAGTGTGAATTTCACCAAAAAAGTGATGCGGTAAAAAGATTAAAGGCTGGTATTTTACAATTAGCTAAATATCAAGATATTCTCTATGCTCAAAATAATTACTCTTTGTTAATTATTTTTCAAGCAATGGATGCTGCTGGTAAAGATAGTACCATTAAGCACGTTATGTCGGGGGTGAATCCTCAAGGGTGTCAGGTATTTAGTTTTAAATCACCTAGTGAGGAGGAATTAGATCATGATTATTTGTGGCGCTCGATGAAATCTCTACCGGAAAGGGGAAGAATTGGCATATTTAATCGTTCATATTATGAGGAATTATTGATAGTACGGGTACATCCAGAAATTCTCAAAAAACAACAATTACCTAATTTTCCTAAAGGTGATCAGATATGGCAACAGCGATTTGAGGAAATTAATAATTTTGAAAAATATTTGGTAAATAATGGGGTAATTGTCCTAAAGTTTTTTCTGAATGTTTCCAAAACTGTGCAAAAAAGACGCTTTTTAGAAAGAATTGAATCACCAGAGAAAAATTGGAAACTTTCTGTTAGTGATGTCAGAGAAAGGGGTTTTTGGGATGATTATATGAATGCCTATGAGCAAGTTTTCAAGCATACAAGTACAGAATTTGCTCCTTGGTATATTATTCCTGCTGACCGCAAATGGTTTACAAGGTTAGTAGTTGCGGATATTATTTGCAAAAAATTACAGGAATTAAATTTGCAATATCCTCAAATTAGTGAGGAAAACAAACAGCAATTGTTAGCAGCGAAAAAAATTTTAGAAGCAGAAAAATAACTTTGTCAGTGAAATGTGAATAAAAAAATAAAAAGATCCCCGACTTCTTTAAGAAGTCGGGGATCTAAGCCTTTCATCTATACGTCTGTAGATGTAGGGAATGAGTTGAGAATTTCGATATCTTAGGGTTGGGAAAGGGTACAATTTACAGGATAAATATGCCAAATCTTCCTAACTTTGATATTGTAGCTTTAGCGGCTTCTGCTGGTGGATTAACGGCATTAATTGAGGTGCTTTCAAATTTACCTGCAAATTTCCGAGCAGCAATTGTTGTGGTTCAACATTTAGATCCTCGTCATCGCTCCCTTATGGCAGAAATTCTCAGTCGTCGGACTCCACTGCAAGTAGTCCAGGCAAAAGCAGGAGACGAACTCACTCCGGGGACTGTTTATATTGCTCCTCCGAATAACCACTTGTTGGTGAATAGTGATGGTACAGTTTCGTTATCTCAGTCGGAAATGGTGCATTTTCTCCGTCCTTCGGCGGATTTGTTGTTTGAATCGGTGGCAGCGAGTTATAAAGAAAGAGCGATCGCTGTTGTCCTCACAGGAACTGGCAGTGATGGCGCAATGGGAGTGAAAGCAATCAAAAAAATGGGTGGAACAGTAATTGTCCAGGACGACAAAAGTGCTGAATTTCCGGGAATGCCATCTTCAGCAATTGAGACAGGGAATGTAGATTTCATCCTCCCTTTAACAGAAATTTCTTCAGCTTTGATAACTTTGATCATGTCTCATGCTAGTTTGCCATAACATATCACTAATTTAGGTTATTATAAGAAGCTGACTGTGTATAAACAATGTTTTACAAATTCAATATCCGTAAGCAAGATTAATTTAGTTTACAATCATCTGAGGATATGTATCTGTTTCTAGTAAAACCCTAATTGATTTTATGAATGCTCCACACAAAGACCTTGATTTTGAAAATCTCCTCCAATATTTGAGAATCAATCGAGGGATTGATTTCACAGGTTATAAACGTTCAACTTTAATGCGTCGTGTTATGAAGGAGATGGAAGCTTTAAATATAGATAGTTTTGTGAATTATCAAGATTATTTAGAAGTTCATCCAGCTGAATTTAAAAATTTATTTAATACTATTTTAATTAATGTGACCGCTTTTTTTAGAGATAGTTCAGCTTGGGACTATTTAGCCAAAGAAGTTATCCCTAATATCATCAAAAATAAACGAAAAGATGAACAGCTTCGGTTCTGGAGTGCGGGTTGTGCTTCTGGACAAGAAGCTTATACTTTAGCAATGATTCTAGCAGAAATATTGGGAATGGAAGAGTTTCGTAAGCGGGTAAAAATCTACGCAACAGATGTAGACGATGAAGCTCTCACCCAAGCTCGTCACGCTAGTTATTCAACCAAAAATATTATTGAAGTTCCATTAGAACTGCGCGATAAATATTTTGATTTAGTGAATAAGAATTATGTTTTTCGTCAAGATTTGCGTCGTTGCGTGATTTTTGGTCGTCATGATTTACTTCAGGATGCACCAATTTCTCGTTTAGATTTATTGGTTTGTCGCAATACATTAATGTATTTTAATTCAGAAACCCAAGGAAAGATTATCAATCTGTTTCATTTTGCACTTAATGATCATGGCTATCTGTTTCTAGGAAAAGCAGAGATGTTAGTTATGCACGCTAATTTATTTATACCTATACATTTAAAAGATCGTGTATTTGTGAAAGTATCTTTGGGAAACATCCGTAATCGTCAACTAGTTATGACAAATTTGCAAAATAAAGAATTCTCTAATAATGTTTATTCTGAAGAACTACGACTTAGAGAGTTGGCTTTTGATACAGCGTCTAGCGCCCAAGTGGTCATTGATAATCATGGTATATTAATTATGATTAATGAACAAGCTCGGAGTTTATTTAGTTTGACAACAAGAGATTTAAATCGCCCTTTTCAGGATTTAGAATTATCCTATAGACCTGTAGAGTTACGCTCCTTAATCGAGCAAGTATATAATGAACGCCGTCCCATGATACGCACAAATGTTGAACGTTATCAGCCAAATTCAGAAGTTCAATATTTAGATGTGCGAATTACTCCTTTACAAGATAATAATCAAACTACTCTCGGTGTCACAATCTCTTTTAATGATGTCACCCGTTATGTGAAACTCCAAACAGCATTACAACGTTCTCGACAGGAATTAGAAACAACCAATGAAGAATTGCAATCAACCAATGAAGAATTGCAATCAACCAATGAAGAATTGCAATCAACCAATGAAGAATTAGAAACAACCAATGAAGAACTGCAATCAACCAATCAAGAAATGGAGACAATGAATGAAGAACTTCAATCAGCTAATGAAGAATTACAAACAATAAATCATGAATTAAGCGATCGCACCAGTGAACTTGACCACACTAATATTTTTCTGTCTTCCATTTTAGGCTCTTTACAAATAGGAATGGTAGTCTTAGATACTAGTTTTAATATTTTAGTTTGGAATCATACAGTTGAAGATATGTGGGGTTTACGCAGTGATGAAGTAATTAATAAATCTTGGTTTAGTTTAGATATTGACTTACCTGTAGAACGACTGCGAACTTTCCTTCGTGATATTATATCTAGTAAGAAGAAATTACAAGAAATACTTCTGAACGCCACTAATCGTCGCGGTAAGCAAATCCAATGTTATGTCGCCTGTAGTCCCTTACTAAAAGAAACAGTGGAAGGTATTATTATCATGATGATAGACCTGGAGAAAATCCATAGTATGATTTCTCCAGTGGAAATTGAAGAAAGACAACGGGAAAAATAATAGCAAGGAGTCAGGAGTCAGGAGTCAGGAGTCAGGAGTTAGAAAGAAGAAGGAAGAAGGAAGAAATAAGAAATAACAAAGGAGAAAGGAGAAAAGAGACATGAGGTAGGGGCGCAGGGCCTGCGCCCAGTCAAAAGTTAGAATCTATAATCGTTATTTTTAATTGTTAATCTTTAATTGCTAATCTATGTCTATAATTGTTGCTGGAGAACGGAGTGGAGTCGGGAAAACAACAGTTACACTTACCCTATTAGCATCTTTACGTCGTCGTGGTGTAAAAGTGCAATCTTTTAAGGTGGGACCTGATTATATTGATCCGATGTTTCATCAATATGTGACTGGTCTTCCTTGCCGAAATTTAGATGCTGTGCTAACTTCAGAAAGTTATGTGCAAAAATGTTTTTACCATCATTCTTCAGAGTCTGAATATACTTTAGTTGAAGGTGTCATGGGTTTGTTTGATGGTATTGGCCAGTTGTCAAACACAAATGAAAAAACCGACTTTGCTAGTACAGGCCACGTGGCTAGATTATTAGATATCCCAATAATACTCGTAATTGATTGTAGTCGTTTATCTGGTTCAGTAGCGGCGATCGCTCACGGTTATTGTTCTTTAGATAGGAGAATTAAAGTTGCTGGATTAGTCTTAAATCGAGTCGGAAGTGAGCGACATTTATCACTATTAAAAGCTGCTCTTGCACCTTTACAATTACCCATACTCGGTGTTTTAAGAAGACAAGATAACATTACCATTCCTGACCGTCATCTCGGTTTAATTCCCACCGCAGAACTAGCAGAACTAGATCAGATAGTTAATAGTTTAGCTGATTTAGGTGATATTCACTTTGATTGGGATCAACTTCTACCACTTTTAAAATCAGCATCTTCCCCAATTCCCAACTCCCAGTTCCCAATTCTCAATTCTTCCGTAAAAATTGCTGTAGCGCGAGATCAAGCCTTTAATTTTTACTATCAAGACAACTTAGATTTACTAGAAAAATTAGGAGCAAAATTAGTATTTTGGAGTCCATTGAATGGCGATCAACCACCCAAAGATATCCAAGGAATGTATTTTGGTGGAGGTTTTCCTGAAGTATTCGCACAACAATTGTCTAAAAATATCAGCGTAATACAAGCAGTCAAAAATTCAATTTTAGCAGGAATACCCACAATTGCAGAATGTGGAGGATTGATGTATTTGTGTGAGAAAATTATTGATTTTGATGGTAACTCTTGGCCAATGGTAGGAATATTACCCACTCATGCACAAATGGATAAAAGATTAACATTAGGATATCGTCGCGCAGTAATTTTAGAAAATACCTTTTTACTTGATATCAATAAAAACATTTTTGGACATGAATTTCATCGTTCTCATTTAATCACTAATTCCTCTCAACCATTATTTAATACCTATCGCTATGATTGTGATGAACATACAGGTTTTGAAGGTTGGAATTTACCTAATGTTCATGCTTCTTACATTCATCAACACTGGGGAGAAAGTGTAGACATTCCTCAAAGATTCATCCAAGAATGTTTGAAACATCAAAAAGAATTGACTCCTGACTCCTGACCTCCTAGCCCTCACAGACAACTTTTTCAGCAACCCCTATATATTTCTAGTATTCAACATTCAAGACCTTGCTGATCACTCAGCAAAATTACACACTCTGATATCTCCACATAGCAGACATAGACTCTAAATCAACCCCCTTCATATCACCTACCATCGTATTTTTAAACAACGCCGTAAACGCACCAGTACCCAACCGATATTGAGGAAACATCCGATAACAAGGAATGCTAGTTAACCGAGATTGAAAAGTAGATAAATGTTCAACTTCCACCGCTTGAAAATGCGGAAACCGTTCCAAAAACCATTCACAAACCTGCTCATTTTCTTCAGGAGAATAAGTGCAAGTCATATATGCTAAATAACCTTGAGGGGCAACAACTTGGGCAGAATTAGCAATAATCCGTTTTTGACGATTAGCACTTTTATTAATTGAAGTTGAGTGAAAACATCCCGGTGCTTTCTCATTCTTAGCTAGTAAAGATTGCCCGGTACAAGGGGCATCAACCATCACCAAATTACTCGAAGCTGGCAACAATTCTGCAAAAATACTCGAATCTCTATTTACTACCCCACTGGGTTTAATTTGACAACGTTTTAAATTAGAAATTAGCATTCCCAACCGCTTACCAATCACCTCATTAGTAATTAGCAAATCAGGTTTTAAAGCCCTCCAAGCAAACACACTTTTACCACCAGGGGCAGCACACATATCAAAAACTATAGACATTGATTCAGGAATTGCCAACAAAACCGAAGCAGAAAATACCGAAGAAAAATCTAAACAGTAAAAATATCCTTGTTCATGGAGAGAATGCTTACCTGGTTTTTCTCCCAAAGATAAACGGTCTACAAAATGCGGTTGCCAATGTGTTGGCGTTTGTACTGAAAAAGGCGAAATCTCTGGTTGATCTTGACACCAAAGAATGCAGGGTGCAAAAGGTTGGGGATGAACCAAAGCATCTATAAACTTTGTTTGTTCATCTACATTTGTAAATAATTGTCGGGTAACTTTAAGCAATAAATTAGAAGGTTTTTCCATATTAATTTCTACCAAATTAAATCAGAAGAGAAAATGTTACATGAGAACAATGCAATCAATATATTTGGCTGCATACTAAAAAGACATTGAACGATATTTACATGGCGTTACCTGAGTTCGTCCGTTATGGCTTCTGGCTTTTAGCTAGAGGCTAACCTTGTTTTGTTAATGTTCGTCAAACTCATGCCAAATTACGATTTTAGATTTGGTGTTACACTTATGTACCGGAGAGGTCATGATATTTAACAATTTTCAGCAAAAACTGCGCCAAGAATCACAACGTTGGCGAGACGAAGGAATTATTAGTTCTTCCCAGTATGACCAAATAGCCAAGCGGCATCAATTTAATAAAATAGAAGAATCTACCCGTGATAGTTTTGGTGTTATTGCCATTATCATCGGTGGTTTACTATTAGGCTTAGGTTTAATGACCCTTGTGGGTGCAAATTGGCAGGGTTGGTCACGGGACGTTAAGTTTATCTTGTTAATGAGTTTATTTCTCTCCACAGCCATTACTGGGTTTTTGACTTGGCGAGAACCTACACTGACCACAAATCAAGGTAAAAAATCTCAAGAGGGTAAACGGGTACTCGGAGAAGCATTGTTAATTCTCAGTGCTTTTATTTTAGGGGCAACCCTCATGTTAATGGGGCAAATCTTTAATATTAGCGGTTCAGCTTCTGAGTTATTTTTAGCTTGGGGGTTTGGGGTATTAGTTATGGCTTATAGTCTTTCCCTCAATTCCTTGGGAATTATGGCCATTGTCCTTATTCAAATCGGTTACTGGATAGGAATTGGTAATTTAGGATCTGAATCTGGAGAAGTGACTTGGGCGCGGTTAGCTATTCGCCATATGCCTTTACTATCATGGTTACTGTTTGTTCCCTTAGCTTATATTTGCAGATCCCGGTGGATTTTTGGCATGGGAGTTTTGGCATTTATTATATCTTTGCAATATAACCTCAGACCTTTACCACTCTTAACATTTTCTGATGTAGTTTCTTGGATAGCTTCCTTTGCTTTGGCTTTACCACCTGCCTTACTTTGGAGTTATGACGATTTACTTTTCCCCACAGTTAATTATCGGTTATTTCAACCCCTAGCACGTAATTTAGGCTTAACCTGTTTTGGGGTGGTTTTTTATCTTTTGTCTTTTCGTTCTCAATGGGAATCTATAGATTATAGTGGCAGTTTATCATTTTTAAATCCCTTCGATTCAACTAATAATTTATCGAATATATCACCATCTTTGCCAATTATTGATTTAGGGATTCTCAGCGGGTTGGCAGTTTTGCAATGGTTGTTCCTAATTCGTCAAAGCAATAGTCCACTTCGACGAGAACTATTCTTCAGAATTGGCATTATTACTACTTTTTTAGGGTTTCTTCTGATTACTCCTTTTTGGCATCAAGCTATCACTAGAATTACTGAACTAGGCATTTTCATCTTCAATATTTTATTGGCAATCTTAGCCTGGGGATTAGTTCAGGAAGGGTTGAAGTTACGAAAAAGACCTGCATTTTGGTGTGGTATTTTATTATTTACCCTGCAAATTATCAGCCGGGTTTTAGAATATAATACTGAGGTTCTTTTCCGGGCTTTAGTATTTGGTATTTGCGGTTATTCCCTCATTGCTGCCGGACTTTGGTTTGAACGTCGCTTTACTACTTCTAAAACTAGTAATAGCGGTGGTAGTGGAAATAGCGGTGGTAGTGGAAATAGCGGTGGTAGTGGAAATAGCGGTGGTAGTGGGAATAGCGGTGGTAGCGGGAATAGCGGGAATAGCGGGAATAAAACTAGTAGTGGAGGCACTAACGAAAGTAAAGGTGACAACAAAAGCAATAGTAGCAGTGATTATCGGAGTGGTAATGGAGGCACTAACGATAGTAGAGGTGATAACAAAAGCAATAGTAGCAGTGATTATCGGAGTGGTAGTGGAGGCACTAACGACAGTAAAGGCGATAACAAAAGCAATAGTAGCAGTGATTATCGGAGTGGTAGTGGAGGCACTAACGATAGTAAAGAGAGGGATAGAGATAGAGAAAGGGAGAGGGAGAGAGAGAGAGAGAGGGATAGAGAAAGAGAGAGGGAGAGGGATAGAGAAAGGGAGAGGGATAACAGAGGCAATAGTGGAGGTGATTATCGAAGTAGAAGGTAAGAGGATGATTCTCAATCAAAATTCAGACACCTGAGTTCGACTTTTTTAAGCCTTTCTACTTACTCACAAAAAATTAAATCTGAGTTCTTTCTATATAAATCTCTGCGGATAAATTCCTATCGAAAAATTAGCAGGAATGGGAAAAGTATTTTTTCCTATTATCTATTACTAACTAAATTAATTCCATGAAAAATGACTTCCCTGAATCAAAAAAAACCTTAACTCCAGAAATGGAATTTTCCGAAAAATTGACCTTTCGGGATTATCTCATGGCTACAGAACAGAAAGCTAATAAACCTTTACCGATTTGGCGATTAATTGCCCCTTTATTAGTTCAAGTAGGTTTAATCCTGGCTGTACCGTCTCAGGCAATGTATACAGATATGACGGGTAAGACAGTAATTTTGCAAACTGTACCTGTAGATTCTAATGATGTTGTCCGGGGTTCTTCATTGAACTTAGATTATAATATTTCCCGTCCTGAAACTTTGAGAAGACTACCGGGTTGGAATGATTGGTTGCGAAGAAATTCTCGCAGGGGTAGACAAATTTCCCAAGGGAGTATCTTATATTTAATTTTGCAAGAACGACAATCTTTTGATAGAAATGAACTTCAGTCTTGGAAACCTATCCGAGTAAGTAGTAATCGTCCTGTTTCTTTATCTAGTAATCAGGTAGCGTTAAAAGGTAATTATCAAGATGGTCTGATTAATTATGGGTTGGAAAACTATTTCATTTCTGAAGAACAAATACAGCAGATTAATGAGGATATTTCGCAAATTCAGGAAACCAGAAATGGTAGACAACAACCAATTTTAGTGAGGGTAAAAGTAGATCCTCAAGGTAATGCTATTCCCATTGGTTTATCCATAAGAGATGCGAATGGTGGACGTGGCCGCAATTATCGTTTTCAATAGCATTATTGAGGGTGGGCAATGCCCACCTCAAGATAAATTGTTTGTGGATTTCAAAATTGTAATTCAAACCCTAATAACACATCTTCTCCAGACAGTAATACAGGAAATTGAACAATTTCTACAGGTTGTTCCAGTCGGTAAATTTCTACTTGTTTATCGTAGGGATTAATTAACCAACACAAACGCACGCCATTATTTATATATTCGGTGCATTTTTCTTGCGGGGTTTTAAGTCTGTCTGTTTTTGATCTCAGTTCAATGACAAAATCAGGTGCGAGTGGGGGAAATTTTTCTCGTTCTTCAACAGTTAGTGCTTCCCACCGGTCTAATTTTACCCAAGCAACATCAGGAGAACGTTTTGCACCATTAGGAAGTCGAAAAATAGTAGAGGAACTAAATACTATTCCTAATTGGGTTTTGTAGTTCCAAAGACTTACTTTGAAATTTAAATCAGATTCACTACGGCCGCTTTCTCCTCCTACTGGTGGCACAATAATTAATTCTCCCTGTGCATTGAGTTCTAAGTTTACATCTTTATTAGCCATACAGAGTTGGTAAAACTGATCATCTGTAAGGCGAACAACTGGATCTAGATTCAGGGTAACAGTGTTCATTATGTTTATTAGTGTAATTTTTCTGGGTTAAAATCAGTGAGGTAAAGTTTTAAACTTTAAAGACAGTGGGGTGCTTTCTTCTGCGCCCTCAACTATATTTTATTCGACCAATAATCGCTATATTTTGTAATTTTAGCTTAATCAGCAGAAGCCCCACGTCTCACTCTTAGGAGCGTGGGATGAATGCGCGTGAGTTGAGTTGCGTAGCCCAAATTGTATTTGAGCGTAGCGAAAACAAAGAAGGCTACAGCGACGAAACGAACAAAATAT